>CAIOTO010000001.1 GCA_903861255.1 uncultured Alphaproteobacteria bacterium
AACGTGCTATTGATCTTTCTATTCCTCTCAACACAACTATCACTAATTGGGGAAAAATATGCAGATCTTTGTCTGAGGCCTCCCGTAAAAGAAAACCTCAAATGGAAAAATATCACTCCTTAGGTTAGCGCTTATGGGGTTAATCCCATTCTCCTTGGACTTCAGATTTCTGTTTCTGAATCCGACAGTCAAACAGCGTCGTTATTTTACAAATTACCACGGGTTTTTCAGCATTTAACCAGCAGCATTTCTAGTGGAGCTTTAGAGCCTTCTTGGCTTGATATCGGTCTTTTGAGTGCTCTTAATTTTAGAAATGAGAACAAATTAAGAGAAATTTTAAATCAGCATGTTACTGACTACATACAACAAAACCAGCAGAAAGACGGCCTTGCAGGACAATTGATTTCAAAAGCCACAGAAACACGAAATCCGTTTCTTTTACGCGCGCTTGTTGACATGTTAGGTTTGCGTCACGTTGTTGATAAAGGCTTAGATTTTGCGAAACATGCGTTACTTTGGAATCAATTAACGGCAACAGAGCAAAGGGAATTTAGGCAACAACTGCTGCGCCAAGATCCGAACTATGATCCACTTAGAATTGATCAACTTCAACACAAAGTATCGGTCTTTGAACATGGCACGACACATCATCCAGATATTTTGAGTGATATGAAAATGAACAGGTTCGAAAAAGCGGATGAATATGAAACATATGACAGTCTACGCCAACGTTTTCAAAAGGAATCAAGAATTGAGCTTGTTCCAACAAAAGGATTTTCTGTGTGGTCGCGTAAAGATAATATGGATGAATTAGCCGCTATTTATCAGCATTGTTATGCCCTTGAGGAAGAATTTTTAACGTCAATACATATGGATCGTACATATCTTGATTTTTATTCGCCGATAAAGTCATCAAAAGCATCTGTCGCGCATCATAATGGTGTTTTTGGGCAAGGCGTCGAGGCACTTGTGGTTGAGGTTTCGCCTTTAAATGAAGATCAAAGAAACGGGCTGTTAAGTGCTCATTTAACGGACAAAACTGTTTTTAAAGGTGATGATGCGGATTCAAATGCGGTACACAACATAGGGGTGACGTCGTTGGTATCAACATTGGCGCCCTTATCAAATATTACAAGCGCAACAATACGAACGCTTGATCCATTAATCACAGATATTAAAGGGGGACGATTTTCATTTATAAATTGTTCGTGGGGGCCTGCGGACGCGCTTACCGAAGATACAAATATTTCCATTTTTTCTTCGGTTAAGGTCTTAACCCAAATGCTTGGCGTTGAAAATACAGTTCTTGTAAAATCAGCAGGAAATGAAAGTCTGAATTTAAGCGATCCTGTGGCAGGTGATCAGCCACGTGGGATTTTCTTTTCAAAATTACTGAAACGCCTAACACCTGAACAGTTAAGCAATTTAATTCTGGCTGTAAACCTTAAGCCAACCTTAGATGTGTCTGACTCATCTAATACCCCAGGTTTTACGCCCAACATATATCGCAATACACTATCAGCCCAAGGATCTATGACGCATTGGCTTGAGGAAACAGGTCGGGATTATATACCTATTAAAGATGGTGGCACATCGTCGGCAGCGCCTATTATTACGGCGGCGGGTGTTCTGTTAAAAAGCTATAAACCACACTTTACAGCACAAATGATTAAAGACTGTTTGCTGCATTCAGCACGCAGAGAATTCACGATAACGTCAGAAAAGGGCGACATTTATGTGTATGAGCATGAACCAAAGGCGGAAGGAGTGAAGAATCAAAAACACTTTAATCATGAGACCTATGGCATGGGCATTTTAGATATAAAACGCGCCATGATGTTTGCCAATCGCCTTGAACGTTTCATTACAAAAAAATATGGAGATTTTATGCCGATAACCTTGTCGTATGATGAGTATGAAGCGCTGCGTTTTAAACGGTGAAAACGATAAAATTACACAGCACTTGTTTTGATATTCAAATAATAGGGCGTCCCTTTAAGGTTGCCCCGCTGGACAAGCGCGCCTTTTCCAACTAAATCATGCAAATCACGGGTGACCGTGGCACGCGACGCATCTGTTATGCTGATGTAATTTTCAGCACTAAGGCCACCTTTGAATCCATCTACACCTTCTTTAAACATGCGCGTTAAGACTTTCTCCTGTCGGGGGTTCAACCGCCCCTTAAGACGATCAAAGAGTTTTGTTTTTTCAATGATAAATTCGATCAAGCTTTGTGTGTGCGCTTGCGCTTCAATCACTGTTTTCGCAAAATAGATAAGCCAGTCGCTAATTTCAAGCGTCTTATTGCTATTTTCTAAGGCCTGATAATAAGCTTTCTTGTGCTTTTGTATAATCGTAGATAGTGCGATTAACGTTGGTTTTCCTGCGCTTTGTGACAGCGCTTTCTCAGCAATTGCACGGCCAATACGCCCATTCCCATCTTCAAAGGGGTGAACGCACACAAAATAGAGATGCGCAATCCCTGCGCGTGTGAGTGCGGATAATGGCTCGTCTCCCGCAGGAGACGTATTGTTAAACCACGTCACAAATACATCCATCTCATCCTGCATTCGTGCTGATGGCGGCGCTTCAAAATAGATCTTAGGATTCAACGCACCTGATACAATCTGCATCGGCTCAATGTGTGTTCTATACGCACCAACATCCATTAAGTCACGGCGGCCTTTTGTAAGCATTGCATGCCATTCATGCAGTTTTTGATGGGTCAGTGGTTCGGCATTTGATCGATACACACCCACCAGCATTTCAGAAATGCCTTGCTCTGCGGGCGATACCTTTAGATGGTCTGTTTGCAGGCCAAAATTGCGTCTGATTGATGATTGTATGCTATCTCTGTTTAGATAGTCACCCTCGATTTCAGAAGTTTTAACGGCTTCATCGCTCAACAAATTAATGATTAAAGGCAACTCATCCGTACGCGCGATATGCGTTAATACACCTTGAAAATGACCTGATCGATACGTATATTCCCACTCAAACGCTTCCAAAGCTGCCGATCGATAGATAAATTCAGGCCAAGCTTTTTGTTGCCAATTCCACATGATGAGTTATATCCAATGCACTTATAACTCATATTTTAACACTTTTATGAGTTATAAGTCGAGTATTTATAACTCATAATCAACCAAACAATCCGAATCCTCCTAATACGTTCTTTATTTCACCAATCGTGCTACCAACAGCTTTCAAACTATCTATATTCTCTTTCGATGCTAAATCCTTAGCTTTATCAAAAGTACTTTTCTTCTTCTCGGGTTCTTTTGCTTTTTCTTCTGAGAATTCTTCATTCGCTAATGCTCTTCTTTTAGCTGCTCGTGGATCATAACGATCCTCTGCATATCGTTCTTCTTCAGCTTGCCTTGCGCGATCTGCTAAAACTCGACGCCTTTGTGCATCAGCACGAGCCGCTCGCATCTCTTCTTCGGCACGTAATTCTTCTTCCTGAATAGCTCGTTCTCTTTCAAGTTCTGCTGGAGAACGTCGTGAAGGTGCGGCATATCGTGGATCTTGTTCTTCTTCACGTGTGGCATACCGTGATTCTTGCACTTCTGCATCTCGTGCTGCTTTAAATCGTGGATTTTGTCTTAACTGAGCCGTAACTGCACGTTGTTGCTCTGCACGTAATTCTTCTTGTTCTTCCTGGCTTTGACGCAGCTGTTCTTGCTGTAATTCACGTGCGCGCGCTTTTTGCTGCAATTCGGCCATCACAAGTCGTTGCTGATCTTTAGGAGAATTCCTCTGTTGGATAACATGAGTTGGTTCGTATGCGGAGGGAGCATAGCGATCTTCTTGATTATTATAAGCACTTTGCTTGGTATCATAATTTCTTGGTGCATATCGTTCTGCTGCATATGCTTGTGTGCCAATTGCCGCAACCGTCATCAATAAAACTAATTTTTTCATCCGTTAAATACCTATAGATATATCTAATACAGATTGTATATTTATAATATTAATAACTGATTAATGTGATGGGAAAATAATAAGATAATCAATAGGGGATTGCGCATTTTTTCTGCTGGTAACTGCCAACTACCCCGTGTCATCCTCGGACGTGATCCGAGGATCTTTACAGTTTTAAAGGCAAATATTTTGTAATTTTATAACCACACGACAAGCTATATACACATCCATGAGCAGAGATCCTCGGACCAAGTCCGAGGATGACAATTTTTAAACACGGGAATGACGCAATAATCACGACCAATACCGTTTTCAAAAAGTTTCGAGTAGCAAGATTTCAAGATTCGAGCAGCGGAACATACGTAAGTATTTGAGCAGCGCAGATATCGTAGAAAGCTGCACTAATCGAAACTTAGTGAAAATGGTATTACTCCGCCTCGCCACGTACCTTCGTATAATTGACAACCTTCGTCACACCGGATGTTTTGCTGGCGATCTCAAGCACCTTATCAAGTTCTTCTTTGCTTTGCGCGATACCCAATATATACGCGACACCGCCGACTGTTTTGATACTGTAATTGATCGACCTGATATCGTCACCAAACAGCAACTTCGATTTCAATTGGGTTGTAATCCATGAATCCTGTGCATAGGCACCAACACCAATATCGTCATTATCCACGACTTCAATATTATTCAATACCTTCTTAACGCCGCTTGCTTCCCATGCAATGCGTTCAGCCTCGACTGGCCATTCTTGCTTGTTAACTGAACCGGTCAGCAACACTTCGCCGCCTTCAACATTAACCGTAACGCGTGCGTGCAAATCAGTGTCATAGCTGTATAGCTTTGCTTTAATAACCATCGATATCTGGCTATCTGACATTGTGCCTGTTACGCCTTTTTCGCGCACAGCAAGCGTACCAACAGCAGCGCCGCCGCCAATAACCAATGGCGCCAAGCACCCTGTTACCAAAAACAAAGATGTTGAGAGAGATAGTGCTATTTTTATATTCTTATTCATTATTTTTTCCTACCATGTTTATCTTTAGTTTTCCTCCGGCGTGACCGGAGGATCCATCTTTAAGCATAATGTGTGCCTGAATATGGACCCTCGCATCACGTGCGAGGGAAACTAGAAAAATGTCAACTACCATGCATTTTCAATATGCGTTAGTTGTGTTCCAGCCGATAATAAAACAACATCAAAACGAAGCAAAGAAGAATTTTCACCCGACTCATTTATATTGTGTTCACTCAGGTAATAAAGCAGCGCGTTTTCAATGCGTTTTTGCTGGCGCGGCGTGATGCATTCAAGGGAATCTGATTCGTATTTTCGGTATTTAACCTCAACAGCGACGATGGTGTCACCGTCCCGCATTAGCAAATCAATTTCACCATGCGGCGTTTTGTACCGCGCCGAGATTAACGTATATCCCTTGCGTTCAAGGTACAATTGGGCCGATTCTTCAGCACGTACGCCTCGTTCAAATGTGGTTTTCATACTCTGTGCCCATCCTAAACGCCAGACTCCCGCAGCCAATCGCTAAGATTTAGAATACGATAAAAATATTGGCTTTTGCAAACTCGGCAGCAAACCTGCTTTTGAACGTTTGTGTCAATTCGACTTTCTTAGTTGCCGGAAATTAAGCAAATAGGAAAAATATAGATCATAAGTAGAAGAACAATTAAAAAAACCTGGGGTTAATTTAAGAATGCCCTTGAAATTATCCAACTATATAAATATATGTAGTATGAAGCATTTCACATTACAAAACTGGATGAAACCTGATGTCTTTTTATTTAAAATTATTGTTAATATTTTCATTTGCCGGGCAAAGCATTGCTGTTGCGTGTGTGGACACAATTGCCGAGAATTACGGCGCACGTCGTACGGTGTTTAATGTTAGTTCGTATGAGGGCAAGCTTGAACAAACAGCGCCTAAAATCAATGCGTATTCTAGCGACAACCGCACGATTCTTATCGATGAAAAAAAAGTTGATGCTGGACGCCAAGCCACAGACGTTGAAAAAGCAATAATAATAAAAGAAGTCATGGCTGAACGGCTTGTTGCTAAGAAAATGAAAATGACACTGGGTGACAAAACAACAAAAGATGTTAACCCATACAAAGATATATGCATCGATTCTGCAAAGTTTGGGCATTTCAAAGTTCTTGAATTAACGTGGGAGTTTGGGGATGAGTTGGCTAGTTGCCATTTGGCTGAAATAAATCTGCAAGATCACAAAGAACCCAATTGGTCGAAATATCAAGATTTATTCACGCTTCTTGGTGTTACAAAAGAAGTCTTCGAAAATTGGGCTTGTGGCGCCATTTGTGAACATGTTGGGGCAATCTTTCCGGAAAAATCCACAAGAATTGCAAACGTTTTTTTCGATCACGATTATCCTGAGTGGCTTAGTGCGCAAAAGAATATCGTCAAAGCAGTTGCTGAAATAAGTAGCCATCCAATGGCACCGACGGCAGTTTATAATTTAGCAATAGAATTGGCAAAAGAAACCGTACAGTGCCCTAAGGAAATAGGGTTTCTCAATTCGGCGCTTAAGGAAATATGTTCATATTATTCTGTTGGATGGACCAAAGATCTTTACTCGGCAAAAGACATAATAGACTTTATAGATTCAAGTGGTCTTTCTGTTATGCAAGATCCAGATGCTGACATCATGAGCGACATTTCTGAATCTGATGTGGAGGAGGCTGAGAAGAATAAAAATCTTTATCGCGACGCGTTACGTCTGGCATCAGGCAATATTGATGGGAAGAAAATAGCTGTAAGCATATTCACCCCTTTCGCACGGAAGAATAAGAGCAGATTTCAATACCCCGCAGCATTACAATTACAGGAATTAAGTGAAGAGCTTGACGGCCAAGAAAAAGCACAGGCTATTAACGCCGCGGTAGCTGGATTTAGTTATTTTGCACAAAGAGATTCTGGCGTTTCAGGAATTTATGATCAATTTATAAACGACCATACTGTTTTTGCGGCATTTGCTTTAATGGCATTAAGCAAAGAGCTGAGCGGCGCAGAAAAGACAAAAGCCCTTTATGCTGCAAAAGTTGGATTAACGCGTGCTGCGGAAAATAATTCCCACCGCAATCATGTGGAGGCAAAAGAACTATTAGAAAAATTGGCATTGGAGTTTGTAGAATTTTCAACAGAAGATCGGTTAAATATTGCTGCGGCTTAGCCATAACTAAATACCAGGCATGGCAGTGGGGAATGGGAATCCAGGGAAAAATTGAATTTCAAAATACATTTCCCCACAGCATCAACAACAAAAGCAGAAGTGTACGTATTGCGTTTTAATAGGCTTTCGTATCAATGGTTTCTAGTAATGCCTCAAATGCCCTTTGCAGACTGCCTTTTCTGGTGGCGCACGGTATTCCTATGATTTTCTCAAATCGTGTCAAGGCACTTTCGCCGCGCCATTTTGGGTTAGTGACAGTGCTAAAGCTCATACCATGAGCGCGCATTCCATCCATGCACCTTCCATCACTCCCATTCACTTTGCAGTACAATATATTATTAATCGTCTGTATTCTTACTTTTTCTAGAGATTGCAAAGTGGCATCATAATCTTCACCGTCTATTTTGGCTGTTAGCAATTTTAGTTTATGGGTTAAGCTTTCTAAGCACAATGCAACCTCAACAATATACATAAATCGTTTATTGGAAGCACTTTCGCCGCAGGTCTCATCTTTATCTTTTATATCGTCTATAAAAGGCTGTCCTTCTGGTAATTTCTGCGTTTGCCAAACCATTTCACATGTTGCAAACACATCATCAAGCTTCTCGACCTCTGTTTTGTACATCGCAATAGCCCTGCTTACTTCCGGGCGCTGTGACCAACTGTCAGCACGCAATCTACCACCAGACTCTGCTTCGAACATGTCTCCTGCAGGATTTAATACTTCAGTTGCAACGGCAACATGCATGTATGAGGTTGCTAAAATAATAATGATGATTGCATGAAATGTTTTAATCGACACGATGTTAATCTTTTTAAGAGCAAGAAATATCGTTAATTTACAAAAAAATGGAACTATATTCAATTGATAAATAGGATCTTATAAAAAAGGCGGTAAGAAATTTCCACCGCCCTGAATTCACATCTACTTGGGAATGAGAAACCTAACCACCCAAAGATCCCAAAATCCCCTGGATCTTCTCAACCTCAACACATTTTAATGCGTGCAAATCAAAGTCAGTCTGCCACACGTCCGGTTTGGCGGTTTTGAACGCTTCGTTGGCTAACTTCTTTGACAAATGAGCAACTTCGTTTGATAGCACGCTGGATTTATCCTGCAACATTTTCTTTACTTCATCTAGGCGAATTACATCGTTAATTTCTAGTATAAAGGTACTACCCGCAACTACAAATGGCACACCATTACCCGTCATTTTTAAATCACTCAATCGGGCTAAGTGGCTAATCCATGGCCAATGCTGGGTTAACAGCGCATTATCAGCGGCGGAACCTTGGCTAATCAGCGGCACACGAACAACGCCGGTGATACCCAGCAAACCTTTTAAGGATCGAACTTCCTGGATAAATGCAACGGCCCAATCAACGCCTTTGATCGCATCAGATGATGGCGTTGCGATTGTTTCCCAAGGTTGTTCCATCAGGGTTGGCTGATCGGCACCTGCTCTGGATGTAAATTCTTCCCACAAATGTTCAGTCACCATCGGCATAATTGGGTTAGCAGCTTTTAAGAATTGCACCAATACCCACATTGCTGTTTTGCGTGTCTCGTCCGCAATTGCAGCGTCAGTCAATAGTGGCTTTAAGCATTCCACGTAAATATCGCAATACGCGCCCCACAAAAAGTGGTACAGCGCCTGTGCGGCAAAATCAAAACGGTACGCCTCAATCTCGCATGCGACATCGTCAATCATGCCAGCCGTCTTTTGAATGACCCACTGATTCACGGGCGCCTTCGCCGTCATCGGGTCAAACGCCGGATCATAAACGCATTCATTCATTTCCAAAAAGCGTGCAGCATTCCAAATTTTTGTGATGAAATTTCGGCTACTTTCAACGCGTGATTCACCAATCTTAACGTCGCGTCCAGGCGTCGCCAATTGCGCCATCGTGAACCGCAATGCATCCGCACCAAACTTATCAAGCAATACCAATGGGTCAATAATATTCCCTTCGGACTTTGACATCTTGCGGCCTTTTTCATCGCGCACAAGGGCGTGAATGTAAACCGTTTTAAAGGGTACCTCGCCCATAAAGTGCAAGCCCATCATCATCATGCGGGCAACCCAGAAAAAGATAATGTCAAAACCGGTGGTTAGCAATTCTGTTGGGTAATAACGATCAAGTTCAGGCGTTTTGTCTGGCCAGCCGAGTGTTGTAAATGGCCAAAGCGAGGATGAAAACCATGTGTCTAATACATCTGAATCGCGTGTCAAAACAACTCCGGATCCTGCCTGTTTCTGTGCTTCCTCTTCTGATTCAGCCACAAAAATCTGCCCGTCAGCCGTGTGCCACGCAGGGATTTGATGCCCCCACCAGATTTGACGTGAAATGCACCAAGGCTGGATATTACGCATCCATTCGAAATAAGTATTCTCCCAATTCTTAGGGAAGAACTGCGTACGGCCATCTTCAACCGCTTTCAGCGCCGGCGCTGCCAATGTTTCAGCATCGATAAACCATTGATCTGTCAGCCATGGCTGAACCTCGACATGGCTTCTCTCGCTATAAGGTACTTGGTTGGTGATGGATTCTGTCTTAACCAGCAAGCCCTGTTCTTCAAGTGCAGCCAATGCTTTTGCACGTGCCTTTGGAAATGTTAAGCCAATATATTCCGCCGGTGCAGGATCAATGATATGACCTGTCGCATCCATAATATTAATCAGCGGCAGTTTGTTGCGCTGGCCAACAGCAAAGTCATTCATATCATGACCCGGGGTAATCTTAACAGCGCCAGTGCCTTTTTCCATATCACAATACGTATCAGCAATGATCGGAATTAATCGATCCGTCAGTGGTAGACGCACCATTTTACCAATCAGGTGCTTATAACGTTCGTCCTTTGGGTGCACAGCAACGGCTGTATCACCAAACATCGTCTCTGGCCGCGTTGTTGCAACCGTAATGCATTCATCGGTTCCATCGATGGGGTAGTTAATGTGCCACATATGGCCTTTTTGTTCGCGCGATTCAACTTCAAGATCTGAAATCGCCGTCTGCAATGACGTATCCCAATTCACCAAACGCTTTGCACGGTAAATCAGCCCCTCTTGATGCAGCTGCACGAAAACCTTAACAACGGCGCGAGACAACCCCTCGTCCATCGTAAAGCGCGCACGTTCCCAATCCGGTGAAATACACAAACGGCGCTTTTGATTCAAAATCATGTTGCCAGATTTTTCTTTCCATTCCCACACCTTGTCAATAAACGCTTCACGTCCAAAATCATGCCGCGTCTGGCCTTGCTCTGCCATCTGACGTTCAACCACGATTTGTGTTGCAATGCCTGCGTGATCGGTGCCTGGCTGCCACAAAACATCCTTGCCCTTTTTACGCCAATAACGAATCAAGATATCTTGCAGTGTATCGTTCAGCGCATGCCCCAAATGCAAACTTCCCGTCACATTCGGCGGTGGCATCATGATAGTATAGGTTTCACGATTGGTGGTTTTATCGCAGGCAAAAAGATGTTCCGTCTTTTCGTATAGACGCTGTTCAACGGATTGTGGATTAAAGAATTTATCGAGCATGAGGGGCACTATTTATTAGATTTGATGCCCCTACACTACGCGATCGTCCCACTGATTTCAATATTTTGAAAAAATTCACAAAGCACCATGAAATTTCAAATTCAAAATTTAGATTTTCATGGTGATTTTCATAGGTAGTGGATACGTCGCATGCGAAGATTTTATTTTAAGACATAATCTGAATAAATAACATTGAATCCCCGTTGGTTGAAGTTTTCTAGAAAAGCCTGGCAGCGAATTGTATTACCTTGTCCCCAATCAAGATGTGGTTTTCCAAAATTAACTAAATCATTCAGATTTCTGCGAACTCTTTCTACGGCCCATGAACTAATGGGGATGCTTTTTTCGCATATAAAATTGAAAAAAGTATCCATTTTTTCTTCCTGAGTAGGATCGTTATGGTCTTCAAATACAGGAATACCCGTAAAGACAAGATCAATTGCCCCTTGAGTTGGCGGAGTTACTTCATTCAAACTGATTTCTAGATCGCCGAGAAGTTCGTTAATATAATCAGGGCGCTGCAGGGAAATGTTGTATAATTTTTCATCTTCTTTATTCCATTCAAGCTCAGCAGATAATTGAGAATTATTCGGAGTAAAAAAATCATTGTTTTCTGCTAAAAGTGCTTCTCTTTTACGGAAAAGAACTGAATCATCAATATAATTTCTTAGTTTTATCTTCATTTGAACTGTCGGATTTAATCTGCTCACAATATCCGCATATTGTCTTGTTTTAATGCGCCCTTCTTGAACTCGCTCAAGCGCCACAATTAGAGTAAAATAAAGATGAAAGGCATAACGTTCATTGAATTGTGAAATTCTATCCATACTGGGCTGAACAAGGTCAGCTTTCCCTTTTATGCATATTTCACGCAATATATTCAGGTGAGTAAGGTCATCAACTAAAAATCGGTTGGAAAATTCTGACAAAATAACGCCAGTTTTATCAGAAGGCCAACCAGCTACGTGTTTGTATAAAATATCCTCAAACTCGATCTGTGTGATGTGTTCAGAATTTTCATGTAGAAAAGTGGAAAAATGTTCGGGCTTATGCAATATACCAAGATGAAATTGGTATAGGTGTGCTTGAACGGCTGCTCTGCTCAAAGAATCAACAGCAGGAACAACAGCAGCATCAGTGGCAGTTTCGACGGTAGCGGTAATGGCAGCAGAACTAGCACCAGCCGCACCCCCCAGTATAGGCTTTTCATTAGTCTCCATCGCGCACAATGAATGAATACCTGCGCACGCAAATAGCGAGAGAATCGTTTTATTAATCATGCTTTGTTCCTTTTGTGAAATTATTTTTTATTTATCCAATCTATATATGGGGTTTTTTATTGTGATTTCAAGTGGAAATTCTTTAAACGTTAATTTATTTGGTCAATATTGCTTAATGCGTGCGCACTACGCGACCGTCACACTGATTTCAATATTCTGATGATGACGTTTTTTACCCAGGAAGAGTAGGAAGAAATGGCTCAGCAAGATAAAAAAAAGGCTTTATCTAAGCATGCCGATAACAAATCGCTACGCTTAGGAGATATTAACGAATCCCATATCAAATTGGATGCTCAACTTTGTATTGATGAACATACTCACGAAGCTGCTGTGTAGGGTTTTCCGTTTAAAATGATCATAAACCACCGTCATTGCGACGCGGCAATCTAACTAAACTAATTGTTCGAAGGCTTTTTTAGATCGCCACGCTTCGCTCGCGATGACAAATACGTGACTATTTTAAACTGGAATGACTATAGCTAATCCGCGTTAACGAATTGTTGATAATCATACAAAAAGATGTTCTGTCTTTTCATACAGACGTTGTTCAACGGATTGTGGATTAAAGAATTTATCGAGCATGAGGGGACACTATTATTTTGATTTTATGCTCACACAGTACGCGATCGTACCACTGATTTCAATAGTTCGAAAGTTTTTGTGTATATACCCCATCACTATTTTGAAACGAGATGGGGATTAAATGAAATTTAGATTTGAAAAGTCGAGAGCAGAGTCTGACTAATAGGGGGCGGCCACCCCAGCTTGAGGGCATCCCGCTTCTTTTGCAACATTGACACTATTTTGGTTAGGACGTTGTTTTGCATTTTTTCGCAACATCAAACAACATTCCTCTAAACCATTTACGGACTTACGCGCTTTTTTGTTTACTTTAAACTTTTCTACTATTGCTGTTAATGTTTCACTCACAACATCCACACTTGGGGAGTGGCTGCTTATAATTTTTCTCAAAACTTTAGTCGCTCCATTTGGTCCTGCAATTTTGGCGGCAGCCTGAATATCTTGTGGATCTAGGTGATTTACAAGCAAGTTGAATATACCGATAAAATCTTTTTCTACAGACAGATTAAAAGCTTTTTTAATCTGTTCTGCATCAGGCTTTATATCCTGGTTCATTAGAGCACGGCAAAGTGTCTCATTGTTATTTTCAACAGCCTTAATCAAGGCATTATTTATTGTTTCTTGGTCAGGCTTTATATCCTGGTTCATTAGAAAACTGTAAAGTGTCACATTGTTATTTTCAACAGCCTTAATCAAGGCATTATTCATTGTTTCTTGGTCAGGCTTTATATCTTGCTGCAATATCAGTTCATACAGCTCCTTACTAGTTTCCCTCTCATATTTAGCATATGTACCAACAGCGTAACGAAACACGTGGTTAATTATTTTTTGTTCAAGGTTTATACCTTGCTTCAATATTAGTGAGCATATTTTCAAAAATTCTTCATAATCATCATCAGTATTACCGGGGCGGCTTATCAGTGCTCTCATTACTTCTCTTATTGCTACGTTTATTACTTCTTGTTCAGGCTTTATATCTTGTTGCAACAATGGGGAACATGAGTCAAATCTAAACATTTCTACGAATTTAGTAAAAAGTCTATTTACATTTTCTTGTGTTGTTTCGCTTTCTCCGATGACCTCTAGATAGCCATCAATTCCTAGTAAAGCTTCGCTACGTCTATCGTCTACCCATTTGATACTATTTTGAATAGTCGATTCTGATGGTTTTGGATTGGTTTTATCGCCAATTATTCGTATTTGTAGTGGTGGGTTCTTAATTGTCTTAACCATTTCACGACTACCTAATCGAATCGCTTCAGTCAAGAAATTACCGATATCTCTTTGTGTTAGGCCATTGTTTTTAGCTTCATAACGCGCCCTAAGCTCATCATTTGTTTGGGGTAACTCCCGACAATTTCCCATGTTGACACATGCCAATATCATGGAAAATAAGCATAAATATGTACGTAAAAAAATCATAGTGCAGGCCATCCATCTATTGAGAATTATATTCTTTAAAACAACAATAACAATAATTTATTAAAAAATTGTTAACGCTGGAATTAATACTTGCGCAAAAAGGTGTTCTATCTTTTCATAACTACGTTATTGAACGGATTGTGGATTAAAGAATTTATCGTGCATTGAGGTACTCAGTTTTTTTGATATTTATAAACGTGTCCATATAATATGGCGCCAGCGTTAAAAAAGAAATTTTCTAATCGATACTTTTTAGTGGGTGGCGCCTACATTAGTGAAAGATAAATAGCTGTTAGTAATAAGCTGTGAATGCGTGGGATGAATGTGTTTACAAAAGCAAATTATATACGTATATGTATCTATGCAAAATGATTGTTTTAAGGGGTGATTATTCCTAACCCTTAAAGCATCATGTATGTTTTTGTGTGCAAGGAGATTTTTTATGATCAAAAAAATACAATTATTGGTAATAATTTTACCTATTTTATTAAATACCTCAGGACATGCTGAAAGACCCCAATTATTTGATAAAGAAGGTACGTTAACTTATTCACGGTTGAAAACATTATTTAAAGAGTCCTCCGCCGGTGATGTAAATAGTGTCAAAGACATCTTAAAGGAAACAAGACAAACTAAAAAAAAATCTACACAAGCACTATCATCGAATGTGTTAATAATGGCTGCAAAGAATGCTGCACTAGAAGGGCATATTGAAATATTTCGAATGCTTTACATTGCCAATCCACATCAAAAGAAAGATAAAATTCTTATACCTAGCATAAGATGCAACGGTTATCTCGATCTGTTTTATATAAGTTTGGTTCGTAACGGCGATATTCGTGTTCTTGAAAAATTAATGAAGAAAAATCACTTACTTACCACAGATACACGTAATGCAATCTTTGAAACAGCACTCACAATTTATGGAAGAACAAACGGCTTTAAGGGAAAAGATAAGCACAAGCGTGTCGTTTATAAATGCTTTATGAATAGGCAACTTAATCACGTAGATCAGCTATACCAAACACGCTATAAGCGTAGTGTTCTTAATGAAGTCACGTTACCGAAACATATTTTTTCTGCCGCTGAACAGGACACTTTTGATCAAGAGAGCGCACGTTGGATGCATTTTTCATTTTGAAGATATTACCCATCGTAAATCTAAATAAGGTATATGCGCTACGTGCTTGATTAAGAGGATTTTGCCTCACTCAAATTCCCGAAAAAAGTCGTCAATTTCTGTAATTTAGGTATGGCTATTATTTTGATTTAATGGCCCTACACTACGCAATCGTACCGCTGATTTCAATATTTTGAAAAATTCAACAAAATACCATGAAATTTCAAATTCAGAATTTAGATTTTCATGGTACAATGATGAAAAGGAAGATTTTATGAACTTTATTCAGCGTACCCAACTTTTTGCCCGCATTAAAGATGCTTTCCAAGTCAATCGCATTGTGTGCCTCCTTGGGCCACGCCAATGTGGAAAGACAACGCTTGCCCGTGCGTTATGGGAAGAAGGTGGAAAAACACGCCAAGATCCAGGTTATTTTGATTGCGAGCGGCCTTCAGATCTACAAGCACTAACCAATCCCGATCTTGTATTACCGCACATAGATGGTCTTATTGTGATTGATGAAATTCAACGCAGACCTGATTTATTTCCCTATCTTCGCTATCTGCATGATGAACATCAGAATCAACAATTTCTTATTCTTGGTAGCGCATCAAAAGAACTTATTCATCAATCATCTGAAACATTGGCGGGGCGTATTTCTTTTATTGAAGTCACTCCGTTCTCGCTTAATGAAACGCATGACTTACAAAATCTGTGGCTTAAGGGTGGTTTTCCGAAAAGTTATATGTTGAGTAACGAGCACAGCCTATTATGGCGCGAAGGATATATGCGAACGTATGTAGAGCAAGACTTAGCCATGCTGGGCTTTGGCTTTGATGCCGATGTTTTGCAAAAACTATGGTTTATGTTGGCGCATTATCATGGGCAAATAATGAACTACTCTGAGCTTGCGACATCACTTAATGTAAGCCAGCCGACGATTAAAAAGTATATTTCGTATTTGGCAGGCAGCTTTATGCTACGTGTGCTTAAACCGTGGCATGAAAATTTACAAAAACGACAAGTTAAAAGTCCTAAAGTCTATTATCGTGACAGTGGGCTTTTGCATTATGTATTTGGTATTCATCAATACCCGGACATTTTCAAACATCCAAAAGCAGGCGCATCATTTGAAGGCTTTGCACTTGAAGAGGTTATAAGGCATCACCAGGCCACTCCTGAATCATGTTATTTCTGGGCGTCCCATAATCAGGCAGAGCTTGATCTTTTGATTCTAAAGCATGGAAAAAAGCTTGGATTTGAATTTAAAATGTCGGATGCCCCCAAGATTACACCCTCAATGCGTGTTGCAATTGAGGATTTAAAGCTTGATTCATTAACAGTGATTTATCCGGGCAATCGTGCATATCAGTTGGCAGATAATATAGATGTTGTGCCATTAGAGAGTTACACATCATCAAAACTACCATGAAATTTCAAATTCAGAATTTAGATTTTCAAGAGTAGTGATTTTGTCGCACACGAAAAGATGCTCAGTCTTTTTATAACTACGTTGTTTAACGGATTGTGGATTAAGGAATTTATCGCGCCTTTTTGGTATCCGTGTAATTTTTACTATTTACGGAATGTGCCGCATTTTAAATAGAACTCTATTCGTGAATTTCTTGTCCGATACAATCAGCCCAATTATTAAAAAAATATTATTGACAATCAATCGGAAATAATTATACAAGTTTAATAATGAAATTTTCTATTTTAAACACACAGTAAAAACAGGCATTTTTATGAATAATTTAATAAAAAACATATCTGTATCATTTTTGTTAACAGCATCCACACTCGGCGTTATGGCATCTGATGATGGTAGTGCCGCCATGGATGTTGTTGAAAACAATGTATCCGCATCGGGGACGAGCAACAAACGACTGAGAACCGATGAGGGCTTAAGCTTTTCTTTAAAAAAGATTAAAATTGAACAGGGTTCATCTACGGACACAGCTTCTTCTCAAAGCTCATCTGCAAGCGCGGCTACTTCTACTGAAAATTCTTTATCTCTCGAAAAGATAAAGGCGGCCGTCACAAGAAAGACATTCAATCTTGAAGGTGGAGCAGAAAATTGTTTAGAATGCTCTCTCAATTTCGTTAGCTATATACTAAGTGGCGGCACAGAATGTCGATCTGCGGCGGCACCATCACCGACAGAGCCAAATTTTGAAATCTTTAATGAGAGGCATGGGGAGGTTATTGACGCATGGGCACGTGAAAGGTTTGGCGATCCTATTGTTGTCTTAGACTCAGACGGGCCCGCTGTGACCGATTTAACCGACCGTCGATTTGCTGGATTTAGTGTTATTAAGCCTGACTCGTTGCAATCGAGTAGGAGGAGCCTCACAGCTCCGTCCTCTCACACCACCAGTACAAGCGATGTCGCATACGGCGGTTTCAGTTAAACTTTTACCAGAGCTTTATCCGGCAGTATATCTTTAAGACCTATCTCTTTAAACCAAGC
>CAIOTO010000002.1 GCA_903861255.1 uncultured Alphaproteobacteria bacterium
GTCATACATTGGAGAATCAGGTGTGTATAGATCCAATTTTCCACGAACAAAGTCCTTCGCTTGGTCAGTAAATGCTGTATTGTCAAGTGCCAATCTGACAACATCAATATCATACATTGCATTATCTGGAGCATATTGAGCTAACTTAGCGCCAACAAAAGCAGTTGCTTGTGCACGAAGTCCTGAATTCATCGCTAATTTAACAAGTTCTATGTCATACATTGGAGAATCAGGTGTGTATAGATCCAATTTTCCACGAACAAAGTCCTTCGCTTGGTCAGTAAATGCTGTATTGTCAAGTGCCAATCTGACAATATCCACATCATACATTGCATTTTCTGGCGTATATTGGCCTAGCTTGCCGCCAACAAAAGCAGTTGCCTGTGCAGAAAGTGACATAGGTGCAATAGCTAAGTTAGGAATTAGATAATCAGAGGTTGCAGGCCCTGTAGCCAAATTAGGAATCATTCCATCATCTCTAGTAAAATTAGCTGCAGACAAAATGCTTGCACTAGCAAGAAGGCATATTATATATTTTTTCATATTTCTCTCCGGTTAAATTAGATTTGGATTAGTTTGTTAATATTAGGTCCATTTTATATATAGTAACTTTGTTCGGTAATTTCAAGTATGTTTTTTGTATTATTTTTAATTGCGAAGTTTTTTGTAAGTAAATAAAAAATTTTAGGTTAATTATTATCAAAGATAAATCCTTAAAACGCAGGCCTTTTAACAAACCCCATTGTTCTAAATCCCATACAGCGCTACACTATATACAAATAATTTAAATTTTTAATGGAATCATGTGTGGGGTAATTTTCTATCACACATTTAAGGCTAAAAATTATGAATATACATGAATATCAGGCAAAGAAAATACTCGATGGATTTGGCATCCCAACTCTAAAAGGCGCGGTGGCATATACGCCAGAAGAGGCCGAACAGGTTGCTGCCGAAATTAGTCAGGACGGCATTTGGGTTGTAAAGGCGCAAATCCATGCAGGTGGGCGCGGTAAAGCCGGCGGCGTGATTTTAGCTAAGACATTGGCTGAGGTCAAAGCGGCTGCAGAAAAGCTGATTAACAAACGTCTTGTTACACATCAAACAGGCCCTTTGGGCCAAGAAGTTAAACGTGTTTTTATCGAACAAGGCTGTAAGATTGTACGTGAATTTTATGTCAGTATTGTTTTAAATCGTGCAGAGGGGTGTTTGTGTTTTGTTGTATCGACCGAAGGCGGCGTGGATATTGAAGAAGTTGCAAAACATAACCCTGAAAAAATTCTAAAGGAAACAATCGATCCCGCTATTGGCGTTAAGCCTTACCAAGGTAGAAAGTTAGCATTTGCCCTAGGATTACCAGCAAGCGTTCATAATTCATTTTATCAAATTTTAAAGAATCTATACGAAGCCTATGTCGACCTTGATGCGGCTATGATTGAAATAAATCCATTCGTATTAACAGCTGATGATGAACTGGTCGCGTTAGATGCAAAAGTCAGTTTTGATGATAATGCACTTTACCGCCATCAAGAAATTGAAGTGCTTCGTGACCCTGACGAGGAAGACCCGGCCGAGCTTGAAGCAAAAAAATATGACTTAAGCTACGTCAAACTTGATGGCACAATTGGCTGCATGGTGAATGGTGCTGGTTTGGCGATGGCAACGATGGATGTCATCAAAATGCATGGTGCGTCACCTGCAAACTTCCTTGATGTGGGCGGCGGCGCGAGTAAAGAAAAGGTTCAGGCTGCGTTTAAATTAATTTTATCTGACCCCAGTGTTGAGGCAGTTTTGATCAATATTTTTGGTGGAATTATGCATTGCGACGTTATTGCCGAAGGTATTGTTGATGCAGCAAAAGAAGTCAGTTTGACCGTTCCGATGGTTGTTCGTTTGCAAGGAACAAATCATGAAAAGGGAAAACAGATATTGGCTGACTCAGGATTGGCTGTCATTTCAGCGGATGATCTTGATGATGCCGCTGAAAAAGTTGTTAAAGCTGCACTTGAAGATGCTGCGTAAGGGAGCCATACATGTCTATTCTTGTTAATCGCCAAACAAAATTAATTTGCCAAGGGTTCACCGGTAAGCACGGAACGTATCATTCCGAGCAAGCGCTTGCATATGGCACGAAACTCATGGGTGGCGTAACACCTGGCAAAGGTGGATCTGAACATTTAGGACTACCTGTTTTTAATACAGTTTATGATGCTGTATCTAAGACGGGTGCTAATGCAACGATGATTTATGTGCCTGCTGCATTTGCAGCTGATGCTATATACGAAGCTGCTGATGCAGGGATTGAGCTGATTGTCTGTATTACCGAAGGCATACCTGTCATTGATATGATTAATGTGCGGCGTTATTTAGAGGGTAAAAAGGTGCGTCTTATTGGCCCTAATTGCCCCGGCATTATTACATCAGATGAATGCAAGATTGGTATTATGCCTGGATTTATTCATAAAGCTGGTAAAATTGGTGTTGTGTCACGTTCTGGCACATTGACGTATGAAGCAGTTTATCAAACAACAATGGAAGGCCTTGGACAAACAACATGTGTTGGTATAGGCGGCGATCCTGTAAAGGGGATGAATTTTGTGGATGTCCTTGATCTGTTTTGGCAAGACGATGATACAAAAGGCGTGATGATGATTGGCGAGATCGGTGGTCAAGATGAGCAAGAAGCGGCTGAATACATTGCACATCAAACGAAAAAGGGCAGAGAAAAGCCAACAGTTGCATTTATCGCGGGTGTAACGGCTCCTCCTGGAAGGCGAATGGGGCATGCGGGCGCGATTGTTTCTGGTGCCGGCGAGACTGCCCAAGATAAAATTGATCATTTCACTAAACTTGGCATAACAGTTGCATCATCACCTGCGAAATTAGGGGCGACAATGAAGGCGCTTATGGAGGGAAGGGATGTGGCATGACACAAACGACACGCTATTCATCGGAATCAATTTTAAGTGGGACAAATACACTTTTTTTGAAGGATTTATTAAATGCGTATCGTCTCAATCCTGCTGATGTAGACGCATCGTGGCGCACATTTTTTGATCAATTTGGTGACGATATTGAAGCTGAGCTGATTGCTTTTCCTGAAAGTCGTCAGCGAAATGTACAGAAAAAGGCGGTGCAAGTGGTGCCGGCAGATGCATTGATGTCGATTCGTGCCTTAATGATGATTCGGGCGTACAGAGTGCGTGGCCATATGGCTGCGAATTTAGATCCCTTATGTATTGAAAAGCCTGCGTATCATCCAGAACTAGACCCTGCGCGCTATGGCTTTGATGAAACGAATATGGATATTCCAGTGTTTCTTGATAATGTTCTGGGAATTGAGTCATGCACGATTCGCGAAATTGTTGAAAAGCTAAAGCCTGTTTACTGCGAAAATATTGGTTTTGAGTTCATGCATATTCAAGATGCGGAACAGAAATCATGGTTGCAGATGCGCATCGAAGGCGGCCTTGAAGGCGCCACTAATCACGATAAAAAAGAAACATTGATTCAAATAATGCGTGCTGAGGCGTTTGAGCGCTTCCTGCATGTGAAATATCCAGGTGCTAAACGTTTTGGTATCGAGGGCGGCGAAACTGTGCTTGCTTCCCTTGAGGTTCTTTTGCAACGTTTGGTGCTGACGCATTCGGTGGAAGAGTTGGTTTTTGGCATGTCCCACCGCGGGCGCTTGTGTGTGCTTACAAACTTTATGGATCAACCCATGCGTTACATATTTGCTCAATTTAAAGGCGCAGATATTTATCAGCATACAAATGACTATTCGTCTGGAGATGTGAAGTACCATCAAGGGTATTCTAGCGACCGCACCATTGGTGACCGGCGGGTGCACTTGTCATTGTCAGCTAATCCTTCGCATCTAGAAGCTGTTGATCCGGTAACGCTTGGTAAAATAAGATCAAAACAATATTTGGCAAATGATAAAGAACGATCCAAAATAGTTGGTTTGTTGATGCACGGTGATGCAGCCTTTGCCGGCCAAGGACTTGTGGCCGAGACATTAGAACTATCCTGTCTTGAAGGCTATGAAACAGGCGGTACGATCCACATTATTGTTAACAATCAAATTGGATTTACAACATCGCCGCCTATGTCTCGCTCTTCTCCCTATTCATCTGATTTGGCTAAGGTGATACAGGCACCAATTTTCCATGTGAATGGTGATGATCCAGATGCTGTTGTTGCTGTTACAAAATTGGCAGTGGATTTTCAGCAAGCGTTTAAGCGAGATGTTGTTATTGATTTGGTCTGTTATCGCCGACACGGTCATAATGAAGGCGACGAGCCAATGTTCACACAACCGGTGATGTACAAGGCGATTGCGAATCATCCATCTGTTGCAACATTGTATCAACAAAAATTATTAAACAGCGGCATTTTGAGTGAAGCTGAATCAAAAACAATGACAGAGGCAATTGCGCAGGTTTTAAACGAAGAATTTGCATTAGCAGATCGGCTTGCTGATGAAAAAACTGAGGAACGTATTGAGCCAGATTGGTTGAAAGGGAAATGGGAAGGGTTTCGTAGTGTCAATCATGCAAAACCAGAAGACCTTAATATTTCAACAGGCATTAATGTTGCTAAGCTAATTCCTACATTGCAAAAATCACTTGCTATCCCTGCAGGCTTTTCCATTCATCCAAAACTAAAGCGTTTGATCGAACAACGACTTGTTATGCTCGAGGGGGAGACGCCTCTCGATTGGGGCATGGGTGAAATCATGACATTTGCATCATTGGTAGATGAGGGGTATCACGTACGACTGAGTGGTCAAGATAGTAGGCGTGGAACTTTTTCGCATCGTCATGCTGTCTGGGTTGACCAAGAGAATAGCCGAGAACATGTGCCATTAAATCATTTACATAAAGGCCAAGGTTTTTTTGAGGCGATTGATAGCCCGCTTGCAGAAGCATCTGTTTTAGGTTTTGAGTACGGATACAGTTTAGCTGCGCCGAATAGTCTTGTGGTATGGGAAGCACAATTTGGTGATTTTGTTAATGGCGCGCAGGTTATGATTGACCAGTTTATTTCAACATCAGAAGCAAAGTGGCACCGATTGTCAGGACTTGTGATGCTGTTACCGCATGGACTAGAAGGGCAAGGTCCTGAACATTCGTCGGCGCGGCCAGAGAGGTTCTTGCAAATGTGTTCACACAACAATTGGCGCATTATGAACTGCACAACGCCAGCAAATTTATTTCATGCATTGCGCGGCCAAATTATGCATTCGTTTAGAAAGCCACTTGTCATATTTACACCACAGTCATTGTTGCGACATAAAGGTGCAACTTCACCACTTATTGATTTTGATGAAGGTTCATGTTTACAAAAAGTGATTGAAGATACGCCAGAAAATATAAAAAAAGCGCGTCGTTTTGTGTTTTGTACGGGTAAAGTTTATTATGATTTGTTGGAAAAGAGAAAAGAGTTGGATATTCAAGATGTTGCACTTATTCGTATTGAGCAGCTATATCCATTTCCATATCTTGAAATTGAAACACTTTCACGGAAAAATTTGAATGTTGAAATTGTATGGTGTCAGGAAGAACCTATGAATATGGGGGCATGGACATTTGTTGACAGGCGTCTGGAAAAAGCACTGTATGCCACAAAAGCGCATCATCATAGACCTCATTATGCAGGGCGTGGTGAAGCTGCTGTGCCTGCTGCGGGACACATGAAACGACATTTAGATGAACAAGAGAAGTTAATGCTGGATGCGTTGGTTAATCCAGTGAAGACGGTGCATTGGGCGTGAGGATGACAACTTCAATGAACACAAAAAGGAACGATAGTATATGAGTCTAATTGAAATTAAAGTACCTGTTCTGGGGGAATCTGTAAGTGAAGCAACAATTGCCAGGTGGCGCAAAAAAGTCGGTGAGGCCGTCGTCATAGATGAAGTTTTAGTCGAGCTTGAAACAGATAAAGTAACACTTGAAATTACCGCGCCTTCCTCAGGGGTATTGGCAGTTATGCATTATGAAAAAGGTGCGACGGTTAAGATTGGTAATGTGCTAGGTGGGATTGATGAGAATGCAGTTGCTTTTGTTGCCGCACCTGCAGTTACGCCAATTTTCCAGCCTACAGCGCCAGAGAAAGTTATTGTTGCATCAATCGTTTCTCCTGCTATAGAAAAAAGTGAGCCTGTTGTGATTGTAAAGAATGTCCAGTCAATTCCTGACGTTGTTACACATTTATCGCCAGCTGTGCGTAAGCATCTTGGTGATAATCAGTTAAATGCTGCAAATGTTAAGGCGAGCAGTCCAGACGGGCGTTTATCAAAAGCAGATGTGTTGAATCATGTACAAAATGCAGGGCAAGCGAGTGCTGCTAGTGATGATGCACCTGCAGCTAATTCTCTGTATAGTGATGATCGTTTGGAAGTGCGTGTTCCATTGTCACGACTTCGTTTACGTGTAGCAGAACGACTTAAGTATGCTCAAAACACAGCGGCTATTTTAACGACGTTTAATGAAATTGATATGATGGCCGTTAAGCAATTGCGGGATCGTTATAAAGATGTGTTTGAAAAGAAATATGGCATCAAACTTGGCTTTATGTCGTTCTTTGTAAAGGCATGTACTCAGGCACTTAAAGAGATTCCAATGGTAAATAGCCGTATCGAAGGCGATGAGATCGTCACGAATAATTATTGCGATATTGGGGTAGCTGTGTCGGCGCCAACAGGGCTTGTTGTGCCTGTTGTGCGTGATGCTGAGTTGTTGGATTTAGCCGGTATTGAACGCGCTGTAGCTGAGTATGGCAGACGAGCAAAAGAAGGCAAGATTACCATGGAAGATATGAGTGGCGGCACGTTTACAATTTCGAATGGCGGTGTGTTTGGATCACTGTTTTCAACGCCAATTATTAATCCCCCACAGTCTGCTATTTTGGGGATGCATAAAATACAAGATCGTCCGATGGCGGTTAATGGCCGCGTAGAAATTCGCCCGATGATGTATGTTGCATTGTCGTATGATCATCGATTGATTGATGGCCGTGAGGCGGTAACGTTCCTGGCAACGATTAAAGATTGCATTGAAAATCCTGGACGGTTTTTGTTAGAGCTGTAAAGGATAGTTGCTAATCTCAACAATAAATGACTTCAATCTTCTCATTTTGCGCAATGGTTGCGGGTAGATCAGTGATGTTATTACCTGTAATCTTTAATCTCGTTAGCTCTGGTAAGGTTCCGATTGACTCATGAATTTTTGTTAAGCCATTGTTTGATAAGTCCAGCTCTATTAAGTGATTAAATATGCAGGCAGATCCCGTTAGGGCAAGGGAGTGCACGTCAGTATCACTTGATGATAGCGGTTCAAATGCCGCATCAAGTGTAAGCGTTTCAATCCAAGAAAGTTCAGATAAAGCTTCCCAAAAGTGAGACCGTTTTCTTTTGTCGATATAAAAACGCTCTCCAAATGTATCTAACATATGAGAGAATGTCGTTGAATTTATGGTAAATACATTAAAATCATCAGCAAACAATGTCTGCTTTAGATAATGTGTTTCTTGAGGAATTGTGAGGATATCCTTAGTTAGAAGTTTGTCAATAAACCTATCGATGGCAGGGTTCTTGTCAATGACAATCTCGCTGTGCTGAGAGATGTCTCGTACAGATCCGCTGCCATCTGCGCACATGCTTTCATAGTCTCCTCTAGGTTTGGATATTATTCCATTGCCAGCAAAGATAGTATTTGAAATCAGGATTTGTATAATAAAAAAGTAAGAAAAGTATGTAGTGATGTTATTCATTTCATGATTAAGATTGTTATATTAGACCTGCTGCGTAAGTCGCATTAGCGCTAATTTTTACAGAAAAAAGTTTAAATTCTAAGGGAAATATAAGAAAGTAGGGAATCCAACGATCAA
>CAIOTO010000003.1 GCA_903861255.1 uncultured Alphaproteobacteria bacterium
AATTGATTTAGCTAATGCTGTTGATAAATACAACACCTACAGGCCACATGCCCGATTGAAAGGAATGACGCCAATGGAGTATATTAATAGCAACTATTCCGAGGGAACGTCTCTGTCTCAAACTATGTGAACCTACACATTTCTTTTCTTTGTGATGCAAATTTTGCAGTATACAATGGAAAATCAGCTAACTTAGTTGCTTCCTGTTTTTTGGCTTCCATTTCTTTCTTAAAATTCTCTCGACATTTTTGTATTCGATGGAACTCATTTTTAAGTTTTTTTACGATAGATGATTCATTAAAATTACCTGACGTAATTGTCTGTTCAAATTCTTTAACAGATATATAAGACCTTAAATCAGACCCTACATAAACTGATTCCTTTAGATCTTTTTCCATTTGAGTGAAGTTATCTGCTAAATTCTCGATGCTCTTAACAGACGATTGATAAGCCGTGGATAGCATATCGTCTGCGTCTCTTTTTATGCGTGATTCAAGATCGCCTAAATACCAATCAAATCTATCTTTACGAATTTCATATTTTTGAGGCATATCAGGACGACATAGCGCATGAGCTAACCTCATTGTCTCGGGTAACACAAGCTCTTTACTTGCCTCAAAGTCATATGGATTGGAACTGTAATTATCCTTTTTCCTAATGAAACATAATTCACCCGTTATACTTCTAAATGCTCTTTCTACATCTTCCTGCGTTGCAAACTCTAGATTATAAGTTTTGATCAACGACACCATATAAAGCGCATATTCGCGTGTGGTGGGATACTGAAAGCGATCTGTAATATACCAACATGCAGAAAATGCATTGTTTTCTAAGCGCTTCTTTTCTCGTTTGTAAATCCAGGAATCACGTGGATATTGTTCCATATGCCTAATGTACGCATTAGTGTTTTCCATGGTTTCCATAAGCTTCTCACTGCTTGAAACAGAAGAATGATGTTCTAAGGGGAGCACCTTAGATAAAAATCTGTCTGATGTAACGTAATCAAATAGGGTGCGAGCAGCTCTTGCTTTGTCATATGCAGCATCAATGATTGTAGTGGGTCTTTTTTGAGTATTTGACGCATCTGCTGCACTTGCAAAAAGACGTACGTGCATAGATTGATTTAGTACCGGCATCATTCTATTGATAGAACGCATGTATTTTCCAGTCTCCAACAGAGAATGCGCAAGCATTGCTGAAGCAGATCCAGTCATTAAAGAAGAAATAAAAAGACAAGATGTCATAATTTTAAAAACGTAATGAAATTTCATATATAACTCTCCAATTTAAAATTTTACCCCCGAAGACTGCATTATTAACTCGCAACACTCCTCGGCCTTACCCCTACCTTTTACTGACTTGCCATCGAAATCCACTCGTCTTCCGTTAATGTCGTAACACCAAGCTCTGTTGCTTGTGCTAATTTCTTACCTGCATCAGCGCCCACAACCACGAAATCTGTCTTCTTTGAAACTGAGCCTGAAACATGCGCACCTAAACGTTCTGCTTGCGCTTTTGCCTCTGCTCTGCTCAACTTTTCAAGCGTCCCGGTAAACACAACGGTTTTCCCTGAGAACAATGAATCACTCGGCGCCATAGCAACAACAGATTCAACGGTAATGTGCTTCATAAGCTCATCAATAATGCCCCTATTGTCGGGTGCAGCAAAAAATTGAATAATCTCGTCAGCCATGTTCTCGCCAATACCATCAAGTGCACATAAATCTTCAACTGAAGCAGTTAGAACGGACTCTATTGTCTTTAAATAAACCGCCAACGTACGCGCTGTCACTTGCCCAATTTGTGGTATGCCAAGCCCATATATAAAGCGATCAAGACCAATCTTGCGACGTTTATTTAAGGCATCAAATAAGTTAGTTACCGCCTTAGCACCCCACCCTTCACGCGCCTCAAGATTAACGTTAAGATTACGCGATTCAAGTGTAAATAGATCAGGCGGCGTTCGAACTATTTCCCATTCAAAAAAGTTTTGTAAGTGACGCTCACCTAGTCCATCAATATCAAATGCATCACGACTTACAAAATGTCTAAGACGCTCTACTGCTTGCGCCATACAGTTAAATCCGCCGCTGCACCGTCTAGCAACCTGCCCTAGCGATTGCACAACGGCAGAATTACACACAGGACACGTCGTAGGAAATGCAAAAGGGACAGAATCGGCCAAACGCTTTGCTTTTACAACGCCAACCACTTGAGGAATAACATCCCCTGCACGTTGCACAATTACCGTATCACCCACACGTACATCTTTGCGGCGAATTTCATCATCATTATGAAGCGTTGCGCGGCTAACCGTAACACCCCCGACAAGAACTGGACGCAAATGTGCAACAGGAGTCAAAACACCCGTTCGGCCCACTTGAATATCGATAAAATCAATAATTGTTTCTGCTTGCTCTGCTGAAAATTTATAAGCAATTGAATGCCGCGGTGATCTTCCAACCGTTCCTAAGCGCGCTTGCAGCGCTAAATCATTCACCTTAAAAACAACACCGTCAATTTCATACGGCAAATCAGCACGTTGGCTTTCAATAAAACCGTAATGCTCAAGCATTGTATCCTCATTCGGACAAAGCGCAACCAGAGGACTCACTCTAAAGCCTAAACGATTAAGCGATACTAAAATATCAGCTTGCGTTTGATCCATTTGATTTGAAAGTGATTCGTACCCATACGCAAAAAAACGAAGCGGTCTTTTGGCTGTAACACTTGAATCCAACAATCGAAGAGAACCGGCGGCAGCATTGCGTGGATTTGCAAATGGTTGCTCTCCTGCATCAACACGTGCTTGATTTAACGCATCAAAATCAGACTTACTCATATAGACTTCGCCGCGAACTTCAAGATTTTCCGGCACATCATCACCCTGTAATACCAAGGGAATATCGTGAATCGTTCTTAGATTGGGCGTTATATTTTCCCCCTCTTGCCCATCACCACGCGTTGCACCTAGTATAAATTGACCTTTTTGGTAATGAAGCGTTGCTGACAATCCATCAATTTTAGGCTCAGCCATGCACTGAATTTTAGCATCCTCGGGAAGCTTTAAAAAACGACGAACACGTGCCATAAAATCATAAATATCATCCATCGAAAACGCATTATCTAAGGATAGCATGGGCTTGCGATGCTTTACTTTTTCAAACTCTGGTGAAGGTGTTGCGCCAATACGATGCGTTGGGCTATCAATACGGCGTAAATCAGGAAAACGACGTTCAATGGCTAGATTTCGCTGATATAAAGCATCATACATTGCATCACTAATTTCAGGTGCAGCAAGATGATAATAACAGTGATCGTGATGCGCTAATTCTTTCGCAAGACGCAACAACTCAGCCACAGCTTGATCACGGTTAAGTTGATCAACAACGATAGATGCAAAGGCCATAAAACAAATCGAGTCTCATATTTTTATTTTATTATGTAGCTTGATCAAAATAATTTAGCAAGCATATTCATTGCCTCCTACATAGGTTATGCCATTGCAAAAACCAGAGAATAATACTATATTATTTACATTATGATATTTAGAAAATACAAAACTATTATTGCGATTTCAATCGCGCTATCCATCTGTTGCGCGCACGCTAGCTTTTCCAACAGCAAACTTAGCAATCATGATTATTTCTTGTCTTTAGAACATGCTGAGAGAAATTTATCAGCGGAAGGATTGTTCAAACTTGCTCATTGCTACGCATTTGGCATAGGTACTAAAAAAAATCTAGAAAAGGCTTTCCCACTCTTAGAACGTGCATCAGAACAAGGATCAAGCAACGCACTGAATTTGTTGGGTATCCTTTACCGAGACGGCCTGGGGGTTGAAAAAGATAACAAACAGGCATTAAATTATTTTTATAAGGCAGCAATGAAAGACAACATGCTTGCCGAATACAATCTTGGAATGTATTTCTACAAAGGAAGAAGAGTAGGAAGAAGAAAGATTGTTGATCGTGATTATGCGAAAGCCGCCTATTGGCTAAAATCTTCTGCAGATAAAGGGCACCACTACGCACAAACGCAACTTGGCATTTGTTATTATGAGGGAGATGGTCTTTCCAAAATTGATTATGTTAAAGCTGCACATTTGTTTCAACTCGCCTCCAACCAAGGAAATGTATTAGGTACATATTACTTAGCAAGATGCTATGAACATGGAAATGGTGTTGATCAAAACAAGGAAAAGGCTTTTGACCTTTATTACAAAGCATCAAGCCAACATGGAGCACGTTTCCCCTACCTGACAGCCTATACGAATATGGTTGCAGATCAAATTTATATTCTATTGGTAATTATCAATATATTAATAGGATTAAGATATCCCTGGGTTGCCCCAATTCCACCATCAACATCCTGGCCTAACAAGGAACGGCTTTATTTTGCAGGACGCTGTTTCATAGCTTGGCTTCCCGCTGCATGTATTGCAACGCTTTTTAGTGCATTCATTGGATTTTGGGAAGAAGACAAATTATTTAAGATCATAACTCCATTTTTTTATGCTTTGTTTTCTATATATATAAGTAGGTTTGAAAAGCGAAAAAGAGATCTAAACTCAAAATAAGCTCCTAATGGCACTTCCCTAAAAGAATATTTTGGTTTAGGTTAACCCCCGCTGTGCTTGCTTTTGAAAAAGAGTAATTTGTCCTCTTAAAAAATAACACTGCCCAACAAGCGAGCAGAATAAGTTTGCCCTGTCATTTTTCAAAGACATCGCGCAAAAAATCTCTTACACTTAAAAGCAGCTCTATTTTATGTTACGATGAACAATGGATCGAATGATTCGACTTACAATTGATGGCCACATGATTGAAGTTCCAGATGGAACAACTGTTTTGCAAGCATGTGAAGATCTTAATATTGAAATCCCTGTATTTTGTTATCATCCGCGTCTGCCTATTGCTGGTAACTGTCGTATGTGCTTGGTAGAGGTTGAAAAATCACCCAAACCTGTTGCAAGCTGTGCGATGCCGGCAATGGATGGAATGATCGTACATACAAAATCCCCCATGGTTGAAAAGGCCCGCAAAGGTGCACTTGAATTTTTGCTGATCAATCACCCACTTGATTGCCCCATATGTGACCAGGGCGGTGAATGCGATCTACAAGATATCACGCTCAATTATAGCCGTGGCGAAAGCCGTTTTGATCTTAACAAACGTGCCGTTCCAGAAAAACACATGGGACCATTGATTAAAACAATGATGAATCGTTGTATCCATTGTACGCGCTGCATTCGCTTTGCTGACGAAATTGCAGGTATTCCTGAAGTTGGCGCCATCCATCGCGGCGAACATACTGAAATATCAACGCTTGAAAATGCCATTTCATCCGAACTATCAGGCAATCTGATTGATATATGCCCGGTTGGCGCACTTACAAACAAACCGAATGCCTTTCATGGCCGCGTATGGGAACTTAAAAAAACGGATGGTATTGATGTGCTTGATGCGGTCGGTTCAAACATTCGTATTGATTCACGTGGCAACCAAGTACTTCGCATACTTCCACGTCTTAATGAAGCTGTGAATGAGGAATGGATATCTGATCGCACTCGATTTGCATGTGATGGATTAGCGTCTCAACGTCTTGATCAACCATACCAACGTATTGATGGCAAGTTAACGCCATGTACGTGGGATGAAGCCTTTGCAACGATTAAAAGAAAATTAAAACCGTTAAAAGGTGACAAAATTGCGGCTCTTGCGGGCGATCTCATTGATGTGGAATCCACGTATGCACTCCGCCTATTACTTGATAGCCTAAAGTCACCCCATCGGGATTGCCGACAAGATGGTGCTTTGTTGCCTTATGAAAATAGAGCACATTATCGTTTTAACACTACGATTCAAGGGTTTGAAGACGCTGATCTAATTTTACTTGTTGGCACGAATCCGCGCACAGAAGCACCGCTCATTAACGCACGTATTCGAAAACGTTATTTACGTGGCAATCTAACCATTGGTCTTATTGGCGATAATGTTGATCTTACGTATCCATACCAACACCTTGGCACAACAGCTTCTGCGTTGAACACGCTACTTGATAAAAAGAACAGTTTTGCAAAGGCATTAGCGGCAGCCAAACGCCCTGCCCTTATTTTAGGTCAAGCATGCTTTACACGCGCTGACACCCCTGCACTGCTTTCAATTATTCAGAAAATTTTATCAGCAACGCCAGCATTTATCCAAGATGATTGGAATGGCTACAATGTACTGCACACAAGCGGTGGACGTGTAGGAGCACTGGATGTTGGCTTTACACCAGGCACATCCGGCTTTGCAACAGCAGAAATTTTAAATGCTTGTCAATCTGGCGCCATTAAAGCTGTTTATTTACATGGGGCTGATGAAATTGAAGCAGATGCGTTCGGTAAAGCCTTTGTCATTTACGAAGGACATCACGGCGACCAAGGCGCACACCGCGCGGATGTTATTTTGCCAGGCGCAGCTTACACAGAGAAAAATGCACTTTATGTAAATACAGAAGGACGCGTCCAGAGAAGCCATGCCGCAATCAGCCCCCCTGGGCAAGCAAAAGTCGATTGGACAATTATTCGTGCACTGTCAGAAGTCCTTGGGCACACATTGCCATTTAACACACATGAAGCTTTGCTAGCCCATCTTGAAATAGCATATCCATTTATGGCTAGCATTGACGGGATTGCTGATGCACCATGGTCACCATTACCAACGACCGATGGTGAAATTAGCGACCTCGCTTTTGCATTACCCATAGCAAACACATACATGACCTGCCCAATCACACGCCATTCAAAAACCATGGCGGCCTGCGTGCATGAAATTCTGAATAAAGGAGCGCCCCATGACGCCGCTGCTTAATGAACTGCTAGGGTATGCTGTCGATATATTCAACATTGGCTTCAAAGCGATTTTGTTAATGGTTGCCTTGTTGCTAGGCGTTGCCTACTTAACGTTTGTTGAACGAAAAGTCATTGGGTACATGCAATTACGTATTGGTCCAAACGTCGTCGGTCCATTCGGCTTATTACAACCGATTGCCGATGGTGTAAAATTACTTCACAAAGAAACAATTATTCCGATGGCAGCCAATAAGCTATTATTCCTAATTGCACCTATATTGTTTTTTAGTCTAAGTCTTGCCGCTTGGGCGGTTATTCCTTTCGCACCAGGTTGGGTGTTTTCTGATATCAATGTCGGACTGTTATATTTACTAGCAATATCGTCACTTGGTGTATATGGAATCCTTATTGCTGGTTGGTCGAGTAATTCAAAATATGCCTTATTAGGCGCATTACGTTCTGCTGCACAGATGATCTCGTACGAAGTTTCACTTGGTTTAATTTTAGTGTCTGTCTTGCTCTGTTCTGGTTCATTAAATCTATCCAACATCGTTATTGCGCAACAGGATTGCTGGTATGCGGTTAAACTATTTCCACTTTTTGTGATGTTTTTTATATCCTGTTTGGCGGAAACGAACCGTACGCCCTTTGATTTACCCGAAGCTGAAGCTGAACTCGTTGCCGGCTACCACGTCGAATATTCAGCGTTTCCTTTCGCCTTATTTTTCTTAGGTGAATATGCAAATATGATATTGATGAGTGCGATGTGCACCATTCTTTTTGCCGGTGGTTGGCTTGCCCCGTTTTCGCATCCCATTATCGATTGGATTCAACCTGTGGTTTGGTTCCTGGGCAAAATTTGTGTATTTCTATTTATCTTTTTATGGACACGTGCCACATTACCACGCTACCGCTACGACCAACTCATGCGCCTTGGTTGGAAGGTGTTTTTACCACTTAGTTTGCTGGGCGTTATTATTGTCTCGCTGTGTGTAATGCTAAAAGGAGCTGCTTAAATGCTGAAACGAAAATTATTGCAGCACTCCTTTAAAAGCTGGTTTCTAACTGAAATTATTAAAGGATTTGCAAAGACGCTGCGTTATTTTTTCAAAAGAAAAGTAACTATACAATATCCTTTTGAAAAGAATCCAATTAGCCCGCGCTTTCGCGGTGAACATGCCTTGCGTCGTTACGACAATGGCGAAGAACGTTGTATTGCTTGCAAACTCTGTGAAGCCGTTTGCCCAGCGCAAGCCATCACCATTGAAGCTGAAGAGCGCGAAGACGGTAGCCGCCGAACTACACGCTATGACATAGACATGACAAAGTGTATTTATTGCGGTTTATGCCAAGAGGCCTGCCCCGTGGATGCAATTGTGCAAGGGCCAAATTTTGAGTTTGCCACCGAAACGCATGCAGAGTTGATTTATACAAAAGAAAAACTTTTGTCCAATGGCGATCGATGGGAACCTCAACTTGCGCAGAACATTGCAAAAGATGCCAAGTTTCGTTGAAATTGCGCATATTCAGAATATTGAATTGAAATTTTATAACTTTATTTTGCCATCTGCTAATTATTTTCAGGTCTTAGTAGAAAGATTGACTGCACAAGAAAACGCGTGGTAGAAAATAAATAGAATATTCAACTGGAATTAGTTTTGTGTTTATTTTTATCAATTTTCTCCTCATATTCATACTATTTGCGACTCCTTTATTTTCAAGTGATTTCCCAGAACAGCCTTCAATTTTATCTTTTCTTTCTCCTGCTAATATTTGGAGTAATGCCAGGACAATTCTTTTCGACAAAGAATCAAATGTGAGTAAAGACGCGGCAGTTATTCCTAAGGCAGCCGTGGTCACTACTAAATTTGGAAAAACATTAAGCAAAAAAGAGAAAAAAAAGCTTGCTGCAGAAAATGCAAGAATTGAAGCTGAAGAGATTAGGCAAAGAGAAATCGAACTGAAAGCTCAGAAAGAAAAGGAAACTAAACTTTCGCTAAGTAGAGCAGACGAACTACTAAGCTTGCCGACAGAAAAAGATGACGTTGCACTTCATACTGCAGTCCAACAGGACATTGCATCATCAAGTAATCTAGTTCTCAGGCCAACAAAACAACACATTGATCAGACAGAAACGTTAGGTGTTGCTGTAAAATCAAAAGCTGAAAGCAAATCAAAGAAAAGCAGAAGGCAGGCACAAAAGAAAGCAAGCACAACCGAGGAAGTTAAAGAAAAAAAAGAAGAAGAAAAACCTAAAAAATATGTACCAGTGCCAATAGCGGATTTAAGTACAATAGGTCAAGGAAGGCCCGTTGTTACACAGAAAAAAACAGCTATAGCCACTCAACTACTTACTGAACATCCAATATTTGTCATAGAAAATACACAATCCAAAGTTATTGTTACTGAAGAAAAACATGCAAGTGAAGTGTCAGGCAAACCGATTGATCAGCCCACAGCGAGCAATTCAAGACAACTCTCAGTCGACGCAGATATCTTTGTGCCTAGAAATGCAGTCCTTTGCTTCAAACAACCATCAGACACACTTAGTTCTTCTAATGAAAGCAGTACGAAAGGGCTCTCTGCACCTGATTTAAGTGCAGCACTTGCAATCGATTCAACTAAACTTCCCTTTATACAGCCAAAGGATGAAGTAGATGAAGCCCTTATGCAGACCGAGGCATCAATTGCTCTTTTAAAAGGATATCTAGACACTCTAGAAAAAGAAAATGAGCGACACTCAATTTTCGCTAAAATCGCAAAAAAAAGAAAAAAATATACTGAAAAATGTGAATATTTAATACAACAGGCAGAATTTTTACTGAAGGAGATAGATATTTCACTGCAAGATAGCTTGTTTCAAGAAGCGATAAAAGAAACTGAAAATGCTA
>CAIOTO010000004.1 GCA_903861255.1 uncultured Alphaproteobacteria bacterium
AAACGATTTTAAAGAAGTGTCTTCTCGTATAGGAAATCCTTAGAATATAACATCTAAATTCCTGTTTGGTGATGAACTAATGCAGAAAAACAAGGTTGATAGTATTATCCCAGGAAAAATTAAGTTTGAACAGCCACTAGAAGTGGAAGTATGGAGTTTTGAATTAAAATAGTGATGGTTTTATTATGTAGTATATTAATTATATATTAGAAAAATAAATCATATTTCGTATGTATTAATTTTTAACTTACTTCTTTGCTGTTAAACACCTTTTATGCTACTCTGCAAGATCAAGAATAGGAGCCACCCATGCAACCACACAATGCCGCTGATATCGTATCTTTATTTCAAAGCCAGGGGCAAGCTGATACAGCAAATAAAAATGTGGGTGTCACTGAAATAGTTCCCTATAACATAGAAGCTGAGCAAGCACTTTTAGGTGCGCTTATCCTTAATAATAGCACCTTTGAACATATTTCAGATTTCCTGCGTGCGGATCATTTCTCGCAAAAAGTACATGGGGTGATTTTTAGTTCAATTGCGCATTCGCTAGAGCGCGGACGTATTGCAGACCCAATTACGCTCAAAGATGTTCTTAATAATGATGCCGAGTTTTTAGAACTTGGCGGGTATCAGTACCTGGTTGATTTGTCAGATTCTGTTTATTCGCTTGTAAGTGTAGCCGATTATGGACGATTGATTTACGACATGTATATGCGACGTCAATTAATTGCCATTGGTCATGATACGATTGTTGACGCACGCCTATTAGATGGGGAGCGCATCGCATCAAATGTGATCGAGGATGCTGAGCGTCGCCTCTATAATTTGGCAACATCTGGAACATCGGGGCAGGGGCCAGTTTCTTTTGGACACGCGCTTGCGCAAGCGATTACAACGGCTGAAAGTGCATTTAAACGTGATAGCCATGTTGTTGGTGTTACATCCGGTTTTACGGATATGGATAAATGGCTTGGTGGGTTGCACCCATCAGACTTATTGATTTTAGCAGGACGTCCTTCTATGGGAAAAACAGCGTTGGCGACTAACATTGCTTTTAATGCTGCCAAGGGGTACATCGAAAACAATAAAGATGGCGCGCCGGTCCTTTTTTTCTCACTCGAAATGTCATCCGAACAATTAGCCAATCGTATTTTATCCAGTGAGTCGGGTGTATCGTCAGACTTAATTCGCCGTGGTGCAATTCGTGCAGATGATTTTCCAAAGCTTGTTGATGTCAGTCGCCGCCTTGGTGAAGTGCCTTTATTTATTGACGATACGCCAGCCTTAACGGTGACAGCCGTTCGAAATCGCGCACGTCGTTTGCAACGTCAACATGGCATCGGCATGATTGTGATTGACTATTTGCAGCTGTTGTCGGGCAGCAGTAAAAGTAGCGACGGCAACCGTGTGCAAGAAATTTCGGAAATTACACGATCATTAAAAGCGCTTGCCAAGGAATTGAACGTCCCAGTTTTGGCATTGTCACAGCTATCGCGTGCGGTTGAGCAACGTGATGATAAGCGCCCGCAGCTATCGGATTTGCGTGAATCTGGTTCGATCGAGCAAGACTCGGACGTTGTTATGTTTGTGTATCGTGAAGAATATTACGAAGGCCGTAAGGAGCCAACGCCAGGTACTGACAAGCACATCGAATGGCAAACGAATATGTCAAAAGTACATAACAAGGCAGAGGTGATTATTGCCAAGCAACGTCATGGTCCTATTGGCACCGTGCGCTTGTATTTTGACGGTTCAGTGACGAAGTTTGGGAACTTAGCTAAAGAGGATCAGGGAGATCCTCATGATTTTTAGTTAACGGAAAAAAACTATCTTCTAAAAGAACTTGATAACAATCGTCCACTTAAGAATAATCCGAAGCCAACGACGACGCTAGATGGCCCAACGGGCCAATCCATGTGAAACCCAAGGCCAATTCCACCAATAAGCATAAGTAATGCCATAAAGATGGCTCGACGAATCATACCTTCGGGTGAACGTGAAAATTGCGCAGCTGATGCGCCAGGTAACAACATCAATCCGGGAACGAGCAATGCGCCAACGATAGGCAATGTCGCCGCCACCACACATGATAGCATCAGTAGAAACACAAACGTCATGTGGTGAGGTGCAATACCTTCGACGGATGCCCAATCAGAATCAAGCGTAATGAGAATAAGTTTGCGCCAAAATAAAAATAGAAATGCACTTACGATCAACGTTATTCCAAAAAGAATAGCTATATCAGAAGTATTGAGCAGTAATAAGTCACCAAACAAGAATTGCTCAACACTTGCGCCGCCCTTTGCGCCACCACGAGGCAATGATCGCATGACAATAAACGCGATGGCCATGAGGGTATAGGATAAAAGGCCAAGCCATGCATCAGATGGCAGTTTGAAAACAAGTGGGCCATAGGCGAGCAGGGCAGAGAGAATTGCGCAAATCAGCAATATTCCCCATAGTGGTGTTGCGCCCCACAGCAAGCTAACGGCTACACCAAGCATTGCGCTGTGAGCCATTGCATCACCAAAGAAAGCTTGACGCCTCCATAATAGAAAACACCCTAGCGGCGCAAGGCTAAAGGATAAGCAAACAGCGGCAATAAGCGAAAATAAGATAAAATGATCAAACATGGTCGTGCTCACAAGCAGAATGGTCAACGCCGTCATGACAATGATCGTGGTGATGTGTATAGGGCAAGAATCCACCAAACAGACTTTGTACGATTGGGTCTTGACGCACATGATCGGGGTGCCCCATGCAACAAATATGTTTGTTGAGACAAATAACCGTATCGCTAGCATCCCATACAAGATGGAGATCATGCGAAACATGCACAACGGCGCAGCCAAGTGTATGTCTAATATGATGCAGCATGCGGTAAAATTCAGCTTGGCCAGCTAGATCTAGGCCTTGCACGGGTTCATCTAAGACCAATAAGTCTGGTGATTGCAACAGTGCGCGCGCTAATAGTACGCGTTGCCATTCGCCCCCAGACAAGGTGTGGATGCTTTGTTTTAGGGTGTACGCTGCGTTGACTTGTTCAAGAACGGCAGTTATATGCGTGCGTGTATTTTTTGTGGCTGATTGAGAGAGCGATAAAAAGCGCTCTACAGTCAAAGGCAAACTTGCATTCAGGCTCAGCTTTTGTGGCATATAGCCAAGCTTGATTCCTTTTTTTCTGGAAATGCTACCTGTTGATGCAGAAAGGAGTCCCAATATCAAACGCAAAAGTGTACTTTTTCCAGCTCCATTGGGCCCGATGATTGTTGTGATTGTTTTATCGTTAATAGCAAATGTTACGTCATCAATCAGACGTTGTTGCGTCGTTGGGCACGTGTAGGTCGCATGCGATAATGTGATAAGGCTCACAGCTTATTCTCGTGTGGGTAAGTTCCCCAAATGGCTTGGCGTAGTAGCCAACCTTTGTAGATTTTATTTTTGCCTGCTTCGCCAGCTGATTTCATTTCAACGCGGCACCATTTTGCTTGGCATTCATGAAGAACGCCGATGACAGTCGCTTCGACAAATGCAATTGTTTTTGCTTTTTCGTCAGGCTTATCTTTTAATTCTTGCGTTTTGCCGAGCGTCCAAAATGATCGTTTTCCCTTTAATAGGCTTTTGTGTATCCAGCCTTCAGTTCCTTGCCAGTCACGAACTTGTCGCCATGTATCAAATTCAGCAATAATTTCAAGTGGCATGCCAGGACGCAGAAGTAACCAACTAATGGGGTAATTAGGACCAGGGCCTACGTGTAAGTTTGCTTTTGTCGCACGAAGTGTCGCAAAACGGGGGAGTGTGAGCTGCACGGGTGGTTCTGCAGATACATTCATTGTTAGAAGAGATGAAATAAAGAGAATAGAGTAAAATAGTTTATTCATAAAATTTAAGCGCGCATTTTTTTCTGTTAATTATAGTGTATGATAATTTTATTAGCGACTCCAGAATATTCTTTGTAATTACCAAACACCCAGTACCATTCCCGAATTCGATCCGAGAATGACAGGGCATTGGTTATAACGTATTCTACACGCCTGTTGAGCCAAATTTGCCCGAGCCACGTTCTGTTTCAGTTAACGAATCAACTTCACAAAATGCAGCAGTTGTATAGGTTGTTATAATCATCTGAGCAAAACGCATGCCTGGCGTAATAACAAATGCTTCATCGCCTGTATTCATGATCAGTACAAAAATCTCGCCACGATAATCCGAATCAATTGTCGCAGGTGAATTGAGTACAAATAGCCCATGTTTAAGAGCGAGTCCTGATCGTGACCTGATTTGTGCTTCATATCCTTGGGGGAGTTGAATAGCAAAACCTGTTGGAACAAGTACGCGTTTTCCAGAACCTATTATAAGATCTGTTGGTATTGCTGCATGTAAATCAAGACCTGCGCTGCCTGTTGTTGCATAAGCTGGTAATGGTAAATCAGCTGCATGTGGTAAACGTTGTATATTTATGTTCATAGCGATGTCTCAGCCTGGGTTTGGTTTTCTTGACGTGTTGTAGGTGTCTCTATCTTAGTGTCTTTCCCCAATAGCTCTAACGGACTTTCACTTTCAAGCAAGAATTTACGGTAGCTGTCTTGTTTAAAGAAAGCGGGAGCTTCATCGCCAAAACCTTTGAATTGTTGATTTTGATTGTAGGAGTCATTAGGTTCTCTGCGATGTTTGTGTGCACTTTCAGCGCGATTAAAGTGCTTTGGTTCGTGTTGAGGTTTGTTGTTTCTATTGTCGCGCTTAGGATGCTGATGCGCATTCTTTGGTGAATCGTTGGTAGTGGCATTATCGCTTGCCAGCTCAACAACAGTTTCTTGTACTGAAACATCAACAGGTGTCGTCGCAACATCTTTTGCCATTTTGCGAGGTGCACGAAGTGGACGTTTTCTTTTTGTTTCTGATTGTGCGGATGGCAACGCTGCATCAGTCGTTAATTCTGTGCTTTCAGGCGCGCTTACAGTCTGATTTGCATCTTTTTGCTTTTTAGGTAATTTTTTAGCAATACTTGATACGTTCAGCACGTCTTCTGGCACGATAAATTCACGAATGTCTTGTTGCGTCAGTGTTTCAATTGCCTTCCATTGCTTTTGGTCGCGTTTTTCAACAAGTGTGAATGCAAAACCTGATTTGCCAGCGCGTCCTGTTCGGCCGATACGGTGCACATAATCTTCTGCATTTACAGGAACGTCAAAGTTTATAACAAGCCCTAAATCTTCGACGTCAAGGCCACGTGCGGCAACATCACTTGCAACAAGAATATGGATTTCGCCACTTCTGAAACGTTCAACGGTTTGATTTCGCGTTGATTGTTGCAAATCACCATGCAAACTGTCGGCAGCAAATTTATGGCGCCTTAGTGATGACACAAGTGTTGTTACTTGCGTTTTTCTGTTGCAGAAAATAATCGTTGGGACTTTTGTGTCGCCTTGCATGCCTCGTTCTCGGATGAGGTGACGCGCTATGCTGCGTTTTTGTTTGTCATCTGCCATTACGTAAAATTGTTCAATTGATGCAACGGTGCTGCCTGCACGTGAAATGTTCACAATCTTAGGCGCAAGCATAAATTGATGTGTCATTTTACGAATTTCATCATCAAAGGTCGCACTGAACAACATTGTTTGGCGTGACAGTGGAATTTTTTCCATGATGCGTTTGACATCTGGCAAGAAACCCATGTCTAGCATACGGTCTGCTTCGTCAATAACCACATAACGGATGCCAAATAGCATTAATTTTTCACGTTCACACAAGTCAAGTAAGCGTCCTGGTGTTGCAATAAGTACATCTGGGTTTGTTTTAAGAACACGTTCTTGTTGTGTCATCGATTCGCCGCCAACCAGTAGTGCGGCTTTGAGTGACCCATCTGAAAAGCGTGTGAATTGGTCAAAGACCTGTAGGGCAAGTTCCCGTGTAGGTTCCATAATAATGGCGCGTGGCATGCGTGCTTTTAACGGAATATCATTAAGAATATGCAAAAGAGGAAGTAAGAACGATGCCGTTTTGCCGCTGCCTGTTTGCGCAGATGCAATCACATCTTGTCCATGCAGTACCAAGGGGATTGCTTCTTCTTGTATCGGCGTTGGTGCGTTGAAACCTAGTGTAACTAGGTGCTGACATAAACGTTCGTTTAAACCCAAATGTTCAAATGAGAGTGGTTTCAAATTGTGGAGTCCTTAAAATCTCTTTTAGCTTAATCGAAGTCGATTAATCATGTTCGCTTACAAATCTAATAAAATAAAATTTGTATTGCCAACAACAATATTAATTCTTTTGTTGCAAAGAATCAATTGTTTTTAAAACATGATCCCAATGTTCGGGTACTTTTACTTTACGCCAAATATGACGGATAATAAATGAATCGTCAATATAAAATGTCGACCGTTCTATGCCAAAATATAATTTTCCATACATAGATTTTTGCTTCCAAACATTAAATGATTCACAAAATGCGCCTGTTGGGTCACTTAATAACGGAAAGTTTAAATCGAATTTTGATGAAAAGCGTTGGTGTGACGTTGCGCCGTCTTTTGAAACACCAAAAACCACACAATTACGACGCTTGAATTCGGCCATTTGATCACGCAAATCACAGGCCTGCTTGGTGCAGCCTGATGTATTGTCCTTTGGGTAAAAATAAAGAACGATGGGTTGCCCTTTGTGGGATTCCAAGTTGAATTCTTTGCCATCGGCGTCTTCTAAAATGCACATCGGCGGTGGTTGGTTTAGTAATTCATCTATAGCCATATCAAACTCATAATTAAAAAGAGGGGTAGTAGTATCAACAGTGACCAGCCCATGTATCCTAAAAAGCTGGGCATGTGAACACCATGTTGTTTTGCGATGCTGCGCACCATAAAGTTTGGCGCGTTACCTATATACGTTAGCGCACCCATGAACACGGCGCCAAGTGAAATTGCAATTAGAATAGGCGCTTGTGTTGTTGTAAGATTGGCTGCATTTCCACCAGCAAGTTTGAAAAACACCACATATGTTGGTGCATTATCCAGAAATGATGAAAAAAGTCCGGTTAGCCAGAAATAGTAAGGTGCTGGGTTGGCTGTTGACATGAGGGTCAATAGTGATGCAAATGGGCCATTTTTTCCAGCAGCCAACATTTGACTGACAGGTGCAAGCGTTATGAAAATACATAAAAACACACGTGCAATTTCAGAGACAGGATGAAAGTTGAAATGTTGTCTTTTATGAATATGATGAGGTGTTATACGATATGATATAAGACCTAGCATCAAAAATGTAGCAACACGGATGCAATCTGTTGATACGATGCGCACGCCGAAGATTTTTGCAAATTGTAGGGCTGGCAAGCTTGGCGTTGCGATGACAGTGATAATAATAAGAAACAGAAGGGCGATATTACGTTTTCCTTCAATGCTCATTTTAAACGTTATGTCTGCTGTATGAAAAACTTCTCGCCTGAAGAAATAAGAATCAACACACCAATAAATAGCAATTAATGAAATAAAGACAAACAAAAATGGTTGCCACAAATGCATCGCTGGCCAGAAGAAGGGAACATTCATAAGATAGCCAATAAATAATGGTGGGTCACCAAGGGGGGTTAAGCATCCAGCTATGTTTGATACGATAATGATAAAGAAAACGACTGTATGTATTAGGTACGTTCGATCCTTATTAAAGTGTAGCAGAGGTCTTATGAATAAAATTGATGCGCCTGTCGTGCCCACAAAGCTTGCTGTGAATGAAGCTATTATTAAAAGGCACACGTTCTTAAGGGGCGTGCTGCGTGAGTGCAGATCAATATGCACGCCACCTGTGATGGTGAATAAGGCAAAAATTAGCGTAACGAAAGGAATATATTCACGCCAAATAGTCTTGAAAAGAATATGGGCAGAGGCGCCGGGCAGCGTTGATGTATGCATGATAATAACAATGCTTAATATGCCCCAAAAACCAAGGATATAGTTTTCAAATCGATGCCATAGGGCAGGGGCAAGCAACGGCAAAAGAGATAGGCTGAGCAGGGCGCCAACAAAAGGGGTGGCTTGCCAAAAAGAGGACATAAATTAATACCTAATTAGATTTAGCCCTTCATCTACAAAGCGATTGTATTTCGTTGTCGTCAAGTTAAGAAAAACCTACGCTACCGTCATTGCGAAGCTGCGCAGCAGGTGTGGCAATCTAGGGTGTAAAAATACATGGATGGCCACGACCTTCGGTCTCGCCATGACGGGACCTTAACTTACAAGCAGTGAGGTTCAATCCTGGTAACACGCACACTGTGGGTGAAGGGCTGTGTAATAATAAGTCAGTGTAGCTGGGTTTGCGGGAATGCTCAATGGGGTTTTGTTTGCGCCAAGACCGAAATTAACGTTGAATTAACATATTTTGTGTATATTTTATTTTAAAGTAAAAAGGTTTCTAATAAAATTACTTTTTAATAAAAATTCAGAAAAACAAGCGAGGATGATCTTATGAGTAGTTCAATTTTAAAACGCACCTGCAGCGCACTTTTAATCACCACCATGTTAACGTCATCATTGATAACGCAAGGTTTTGCGATGGAAGGCAGGTGGCTAGAACATTGGCGAGGAATTAAGCTTTTAGCAAATCAACTCATCACAGCCGATATGAATAAAGGCGATCGTTCAAGCATTATCGCAGCTCTTGCACGCGTTGATACGGCTGATCGTGAAACATTTATAATCCAAGCACAACGACTTATCAAATCCGATATGGATGGAGATGCGAGTTCACAGGTTATCATAGCTCTTGCAAGCGTTAATGCGGCCGATCGCGAAACTTTTGTAACCCAAGCACAGCAACTCACACAGCAGATGAATGCAGATGATCGTTCAAGCATTATCGCAGCTCTTGCACGTGTTAATGCGACTGATCGTAAGACTTTTATAACCCAAGTAAATCGACTTATCACAATAAAGATGCATGCAGATGATCGTTCAGAGGTTATCGCAGCTCTTGCACGTATTAATGCGATTGATCGTGAAGCATTTATAACCCAAGCACAACAACTTACCACAATAAAGATGACTGAAAATCAGCGTTTACAAGTTATCTCAGCTCTTGCACGTGTTAATGCGACTGATCGTGAAGCATTTATAACCCAAGCACAACGACTTACTACAATAAAGATGACTGAAAAGCAGCGTTTACAGGTTATCGCAGCTCTTGCAAGTGTTAATGTGAATGAACTTGAAGCATTTATAACCCAAGCACAACGACTTATCACAAAAAAGATGAAAACAGATGATCGTTCAGAGGTTATCGCAACTCTTGCAAGTGTTAATGCGAATGAACGTGAAGCATTTATAACCCAAGCACAACGACTTATCACAGATCAGATGAATGGAGAAGAGCGTTCACAGGTTATCATAGCTCTTGCACGTGTTAATGCGGCTGATCGTCAAACATTTATAACCCAAGCACAACGACTTATCACAGATCAGATGAATGGAGAAGAGCGTTCACAGGTTATCGTAGCTCTTTCACTGATTAAAGCCGCTGATCGTGCAACATGTATAACTCAAGTACAACAACTTATTACAGCCGATATGAATGGATATGGTCTTTCTCAGGTTATCGCAGTTCTCTCACGCATTAAGGTGGCTGATCGTGCAAATGCCCTTGCGCGTGCATTATTGTTCATACGTGGTGAAAATCACGCTGTTTTGCGACAAATTCTTGAAACCTCCTTAGGTCAAGCAATAAGACTTGGCGGTATGGCTGCCGTTGCGCAAGGTGCCAACCCATACGCAGCGGGTATAAATGTTCATGACGGACTTCGTGATCAGCGAACCATTGAAGCCGTTAAACGATTGACAGAAGATTGGTCGCCAAGACAAGACGAGATTCATAGTGAATTTAATGAATTTTGGCAGGCAGTTCGCGCATTACCGACAAGACTTGATCAATTGCCAACGGATATTCAAGAATCTTATCAGCAAGCTAAAGCAAAGCTTAACGTTGCAGCAGATTCTAATAACCAGGCTGAAAAGAAGGCTTTACAAGCGAAAATAGACGTCGTAGAAGCGCGCTTAAAACTTCAAATAGGTTTGTTAAGAACGCTTGGTGTGACATTGGATGGAACAATTTCCTCCAGATCTCCTGGTGATTATGGTGGATTATTAACGGGTACAAACGGCCAGATAACCTTAATGCATGGTAACACTGAACTACGCATTAATGCCCGTGAATTAATCGCCCGATTCTGGCATTTTGCAAATCATTATGTGCCTGAAGGGGATGTAAATTATTCTTCGAGCGCAGCCGCATCAACGTCAACGCGCGCATCTCATAATGCCATTGAAACTGAACGTGCGAATATCAGAGCAGCTATCATGAATGGCCTTGCCGAAGGTTTGCAAAAGGATTCAGAAACCAGTAACCACGTCGTGTGTGACCCAGGTAAAATACAACGCCTTGTAATGGGGACGATCAATGGTCGATTGAAACTTGCCAATGGTTTATTTGTGGATATTGATAATATAGGACTTGTGAATGGCGATAAAAAAGCACCAGAAATAGAAACGCCACAAGACGACCCTGCAAGGGGTCCTCAAGCTGCCCTCATGATCAGGAATCTTGATGAAATTGCGCAGTATCTACAGCCGTTTATGGATAACCTTACACGACAAAATACGGCTGATCGCCCTCAAAACGGCAATGAATTCTTTATGCGTCTGTTTGAATATAGAAAGGCATTAGCCGATGGGGATGTGCCAGCCTTTGGTGGGCAGCGTATTAATCTAGATCCATCGGAGGTTGTGTATTTTGTACGCATGATGGAGCCAATAAGTGAGCGTGGTAAAATAGTACGATATGATATTAATCCAGAAAGATCACTTGTAGCGCTGTTAGGGTTTGACGATTTCCAAGTGGATGATTATATGCGCCAATTTGGTGAGCGTGATCGTGCGCAATTGGCGGATGCACGTGAACTTGAAGCGCGACGGGCACTTGTTGCACAGCAAGACCGTGAATATGCAGAGGGTCTGCAACAAGATTTGATGCATCAACAACAAAATCTGGCTGCTACGAACATTCAACGAATTGCACGTGGGTCATTGGCTAGGAAAAATGTTAAAGCGATACAAGAGCAAGTGCGTGCAAAGGCTGAACTTGATAAGCGTGTGATAGATTTACGTCAAGCTATTGCTGATAAGTCTGCTGGTACTATTGAGGCGGATGCAGATATGTTGAATGCGTTAACAGATAAGGAGCGAAGTATCTATGCGCGATTACGCAATGCACATCGGCTAACGCATAAGGGGGCTAGCTAAGGATGGCATATTTTATATGCGCATAAGACATCCTGGCAGTAAAAACCCACTTGTCAAATGTGCTTTTTTAAGTCTTAATAATGTGCTTTTTTAAGTCTTAATGATGAATGGTATTTTCAAATTAGCTTGTGAATTTTATGTCGCTTCCTGCACCCACTTCAGATCCATCTTTTGATACATATCAAGCAATGTATCATGAATCTATTACAAATCCCGAGGCGTTCTGGTTTAAACATGGGCGGCGTCTTGATTGGTTTAAACCCTATACGGTTGCCAAGAATACATCCTTTGAACCACATAAAGTCAGTATCAAATGGTTCGAAGATGGCGAGCTAAATGTTTGTTATAATTGTGTGGATAGGCATGTTTCGACGAAGGGTGACAAAGTTGCTATTATTTATGAAGGTGATGAACCGGGCAATAGTGGGACCCTGACATTTAAGCAATTGCAAGATGAAGTTTCTAAATGTGCGAATGGCCTTAGGGAACTGGGTGTTACCAAAGGTGATCGCGTCATAATATACCTGCCGATGATTCCAGAGGCTGCCATTACAATGCTTGCGTGCGCACGTATTGGTGCTGTCCACTGCGTTGTATTTGGTGGTTTTTCATCTGAGGCTCTAGCGACACGTATTGCTGACTGCACGCCAAAACTTATTATTACTGCAGATGTCAGTTATCGTGGTGGAAAGCCCATCCATTTCAAAGCGAATGTTACTAAAGCGCTGACGTATGCCGAAACTGATTCCGTCAAAAATGTGTTGGTCATTTCAAAAACGAATGAATGGCAGAACGATTCAGATAATGATATTCATTATGATGCGCTTATCCGCACTCAATCAACAGATTGCCCGTGTGAGCCAATGAATGCCGAGGATCCACTGTTTATTTTGTATACATCCGGGTCAACGGGAAAGCCTAAAGGTCTTGTGCACACAACGGGTGGCTATCTTGTTTACGCAGCCATGACGCATGAGCATGTTTTTGATGTTCAAGAGAATGATGTGTTTTGGTGCACGGCTGACGTTGGTTGGATTACGGGTCATTCGTATGTTGTGTATGGTGCGCTATGCAATGGCACGGCAACATTGATGTTTGAAGGCGTTCCAAATTACCCTGACGCAAGTCGTTTTTGGCAAATTGTTGATCGTTATCATGTTTCCCTCTTTTACACGGCACCGACAGCACTTCGTGCATTAAAAAGTATGGGCGATGAATACTTACAGGCCACTTCACGTGCATCGCTGCGTGTGCTTGGCACAGTTGGCGAGCCGATTGATCCAACAACGTGGCAATGGTATTTCGATAAAATTGGGCATAAAAAAGCGTATGTTACAGATACATGGTGGCAAACAGAAACGGGAGGTCAGATGATCGCACCGATGGCACGTTATAACACACCGAATAAGCCAGGCTCTGTGGCATTGCCATTTTTTGGCGTGCAACCAGCGATATTGAATAACGATGGTACCGTAGTTAAAGGGTTGGGCCGCGGCAATTTATGTATAAAGGATTCTTGGCCAGGTCAAGCGCGAACCATGTATAACGCGCATGCTAAGTTTGAGCAGATTTATTTTTCACCATTCGACGGATATTATATAACGGGCGACGGTGCTGAACGCGACAAGGATGGATATTACTGGATTACAGGACGTGTTGATGATGTACTGAACGTATCGGGACATCGTTTGGGCACAAATGAGTTGGAATCAGCTTTATCAAAGCATGAAATGATAGCAGAGGCTGCTGTTGTTGGGTATCCTCATCCTATAAAAGGGCAGGGGATTTATGCGTTTGTTGTCTTGTATGACCAAAGTGATGAATCAGATGTGCTGAAAGCAGATGTGCTTTCTCACATGCGCAAAAGTATTGGCCCTATTGCTGCACTTGATGTCATTCAATGGGCAGCGGATTTGCCAAAAACACGCTCTGGGAAAGTTATGCGTCGGGTTTTGCGTAAAATTGCCGAAGGCGAAAACGACAATTTCGGAGATATAAGCACTCTTGCTGATGAAAGCGTTGTTGATAAACTTGTGAACGGCAGTTTGAAAAACAAGATTGCTTTAGCAAAATAAGTGTGTGAAGACTTCTGTAATACTTTGTAACAAACCATTCGTTGAGATTCCCTCATCGATCACTTATCCTTAGTATATAAGAATTTATTTGATTTAAGTTATGCGCACGCAACTAAATATATCTCCTGTTGTACAGCCTTCCATTTTTTCAATGCCTGTGATGGCTGTGAATATGTCGCCTTTCATGCAAGCAACACTTGCGCATGAGGTTGCGTTTGAAGGTATAGGAATGCATTCGGGGTTGCCAGTGAGCATGACGATTCGTCCTGCAGCACCTTATACGGGATTTGTGTTTATTCGTAGTGATATTCAAGATAAAGACGCTCGCATTCCCGCAACATATGACGCGGTTGTTGATACGATGATGTGTACGAAAATTTCAAATGCGGATGGCGTTACTGTTTCAACGATTGAGCATGTTATTGCGGCTCTTCAAGGTCTTGGAATTACGAACGCAGAAATCACAGTATCAAGTGCTGAAGTGCCAATTATGGATGGTAGTTCTTGCCTTTACACAGAGAAATTAACGCGTGTTGGTCGTTCAGTGCAGTCAGCACGCCAACGCACACTTAAAATTTTAGCGCCTGTTCGTGTAAGCAACGCTGCTGGATTTGCAGAATTTGTCCCATCGCATTCACGTATGTTTGATATTGATGTTGATTTTGGTGGTCGTTTAGTCGGTGCTGAAATTGAAACTCATTTTACATTTGATCTTGATGACGATGATTTTCAGGTGTTGTCAGATGCTCGAACGTATGGTTTTTATGAAGATGCAGTAAAGTTGCAGCAAGCTGGCCTTGCAAAAGGTGCATCTCTTGATAATGCTGTTGTGTTTCACGATAAAGTTGTTTTGAATGAAGGTGGTCTGCGATCAAATGATGAACTTGTGCGCCATAAAGTGCTTGATGCCGTTGGTGATATCGCACTTGCTGGTTGCTCTATTGTGGGAACATTTCATGCGCATAATCCAGGGCATGGCCTTAACAATCAATTGCTACGTGCGTTGTTTGCAATGCCGAGTGCATTTACTTGGATTGACTAAATACCTATCATTAAATTTCGATTAGTGCAGCCCTCAGCGATATCTGTGCTGCTCATTTACTTTAGTAAACTCCGCTGCTCGAATCTTGATGTCTTGCTACTCAAAATTTACTGAAACAGGTATAAACTATTAATCTTCTTTGTTGAAAATCCAACCGCCACCTAATACCCGATCTCCATCATAAAACACGCCTGCTTGCCCTGCTGCTATGCCATATTCTGGTTCTGCAAAGTCAACACGCGCCTCTGTCGGTGATATGGCTTGGATAGTGGCATCAATTGGTGTTGATGATGACCGTATCTTTATTTGGCAGGAATAACCATCTTTAAACTGTCTAATGTCGCTTAGCCAGTTTACCTCTTTCAAATAAATGCACAGTTTTGCTAAGGCTTCTCTTGGTCCGACATAAACACGTTTTGCACTCGCGTCAAGACGTACCACATAAAGTGGGTCAATGTTTGAAATACCAAGACCTTTACGCTGCCCAACTGTGTAGTTGATAATTCCTTCGTGTGTACCTAGTACCCGTCCATCAACATGCACGATCTCACCTGGATCAAGTGCGCCAGGGCGTAGCTTTGATACGATGGATGCATAGTTACCATTTGGCACAAAACAAATATCTTGGCTGTCAGGCTTGTCAGCTACATTAAGTGAAAAACGTTGTGCGTGTTCGCGCGTTTCTGCTTTGCTTGCAAATGCACCGAGTGGGAAGCGTAAGTAATCAAGTTGATCTTGCGTTGTGGTAAACAAAAAGTAGCTTTGATCACGTGTTTTATCAATGGCTTTATGTAGTTCTGCTTTTTCATTCATAACACGTTTGACATAATGCCCTGTCACAAGTGCCTTTGCGCCTAAGTCATGTGCAGTGTCCAGAAGATCTCTAAACTTTACTTTTTGATTACAACGAACACATGGGATAGGCGTTTCACCGCGCATGTACGAATCTGCAAAATCATCAATTACATTTTGACGAAAAAGTGTTTCGTAATCTAAAACGTAATGTGGAAACCCAAGGCGATCTGCAACTTGGCGGGCGTCATAAATATCTTGCCCCGCACAGCATGCACCCTTTTTTTGAATCATTGCGCCGTGGTCATAAAGCTGCAATGTAATGCCAACGACATCATACCCAGCCTCAACCATTAAAGCGGCGGCAACAGAAGAATCAACGCCGCCTGACATAGCAACAGCAATGCGTGCGCCTTTTTCAATTCCATCAAGTACAAATGGTGAAGACATGTTAAGCCCTAATTGCTTTTGGATTTGTTTTAAATTTGCTGGCAAGTTGGTAAATAGAGAATGCCATTAGGAATGGGTAAATCCATTCAAGTATGTAGCCAAGCCAATTGCAAATCGTTTCAAAGCCTAATAAGGATAAAGAAAAGCTAGTGATAACTGTGAACAAAATAGCATGTGGACGAGAGATTTTGTTTTGACAGATATCTTCTTTAACAAAGTCAGCAAAGAGTGCAGCGAGTATGGTTGCTGTTGCAAGACATGAAACAGCAAGCGTAACGGCAATAAATGGAACAGCATAGTGACCAAATGTTTTTTGCGCTATAGCAGCCAGCATTGATTCTTGAGGCACATTAACAAGAAACGGACTATACAGATGTCCAAGCATGACAAGGCCAATATAGCACGCGGCTAATAAAGCACCACCGACTAGGCTTGCCAATATCCCCATGCGTACAAGTTGTTCATCAGAGCTTTTTTTTCCGAGAGCCGTTTTTAGATAATGATAAATTGTGCTAGCAAAGAAAAAACTCGCCAATAAATCCATGGTTTGATATCCCTTGTGTAGGCCAAGGAAAAATGATGATGAAGGCATAAGTTGTGAGTGCGTAACGGGAGCTGAGAGCCAAATACCAACAACAATTAAGAGAGCATAAGCCCCCAATTTTAGTGGTGTTAAAAAAAGGCCAATGATATCGACAATGCTGTTTGTACGCCAAATCAGCGCACCAATAAATGTACAAAAGAACGCACTAAATATCCATAATGGAAGTGCCGGATACATGAGTTCGAAACCACCAAAAGCAACATCAACACATCTGGGAATAACGCCAAAAGGTCCCATTAGCATAAGCATTAAAAGTGTTAAAATGAACGCTGGCGTTTTTCCTAAAACTGAAAAATACTCTTTACGATCACCTTTGAATTTCATCATGCCAAGCATTCCCAAAAAAGGGACGCAGACAGCAGTGATGCTAAAGCCGAGAATAGCGTAAATATAAAGACTTTGTGCTTTGAATCCAATAAGTAATGGAAAAATTAAGTTTCCTGATCCAAAAAACATAGAAAACATGGCAAATCCTGCGGTTAGGACGAGCTTGGTTGTAGGCTTCATTATTAAAAACTCCTTCCCTTTGAATATAAGCATTAATACACAAAAAGTCTAGAGAAAAATAAGGAATGTGTAGGTTCACATAGTTTGAGACAGAGACGTTCCCTCGGAATAGTTGCTATTAATATACTCCATTGGCGTCATTCCTTTCAATCGGGCATGTGGCCTGTAGGTGTTGTATTTATCAACAGCATTAGCTAAATCAATT
>CAIOTO010000005.1 GCA_903861255.1 uncultured Alphaproteobacteria bacterium
AATTGATTTAGCTAATGCTGTTGATAAATACAACACCTACAGGCCACATGCCCGATTGAAAGGAATGACGCCAATGGAGTATATTAATAGCAACTATTCCGAGGGAACGTCTCTGTCTCAAACTATGTGAACCTACACAGTGATAGTAAGGATGGAAAAGGAACTGTTCAAAAGTCTGTAGAAGCTTCTGGAACTTCGACAGGCCATAAAACACCTTGTAACATGCTCACAAAGGCAACCTATGGTGAAAATCCAGCGTGTACGCTGCACAATGGATTCTCCCGTACAAATTGTCCGGTTATTACAGATGAAGCTGCATGTATTGCCGCATCTGATTGCGAATGGGCTGGTGCATTCAAGAAAAGCTGTGGATTTAAGGCATAGGTGTAAGATACTTAAGACGCTAACAAAAATTCTTGAAATTGCTTAAACGCGTGGCTTCGATGGGAATATTGCTTTTTTTCAACATAAGGCATTTCTCCGAAGGTGCGCGTTTCTCCATTTGGCACAAAGATTGGGTCGTATCCAAAACCACTTAATCCCCTTGCTGGGAATTGAATATGGCCGTGGCACGTGCCTGTAAATACTGATTCTTTCCCGTCACTATCAATAAAAGCCAACGCACATACGAAATAAGCAGATGTGTCCATATCTGCCGTTAGGCGTGCTTGCACTTTTGCCATGGCGATACCAAAATCACCATTTTCAGCCCATCGCGCTGAATAAACGCCGGGCTCACCCCCTAACGCTGGAATGACCAAGCCTGAATCATCTGCCAGTGCAGCAAGTTGTGTTTCCCCGCGTACAAATCTCGATTTGATAAGGGCATTTCCCTCGAACGTATCCTCGGTTTCTTCGGGTTCAACAGCGGTGTAATCAGCGGCAGATGAAACGACAAACCCCAATGGCACAAGAAGATCTGCGATTTCTATGATTTTGCCTTTGTTTTGACTGGCGATAACCAGTTTGTGACTTTGCCATTTATTAGTGGATGGGTGTGTCATAGGGGATCCTCGTTTATAGGAAAGAGTGTATTCGCTGTATAATCAAACATATCGTTGATAACATCAATAGGGATAAAGGGCATTTCTTTATCATTAGGCCATGGGAAGTGCCACTGAGGTGTTTTATCTTTATCAATGAGCAACGCACGAATGCCTTCTTTAAATTCACCATGGCGAACAAAGTTCATAGCCAATGCAAAGTCTTGCTCTAAAACCTCTGCTAGCGACAAACCACGTACGCGCTGCATATAGGCATGCGTCACCGCAATGCTGAGGGGAGATTTTGTGCGAAGCTCATTGAATATGTTGGTTGGTGCGGTCGCGATCAGCTCTGACAACGTATCTTTTGCAAAAACAGTTTGAATGTCATTTGACAAAGCACACGGCATTGCCTCTGCTGTTTTAAATACGCACATCTCAAGCGGTTCGCAAGCAGCAAGTTGCCCCATCACCGAATCCCACTGTGACTGATCAATGCTGTGTGTCGCAATGCCATTTCGAATGGCATGATCACGATTGAATGTTTTACCCGTCAGCGCTAAATACATCCCCTCAGTCGGATCGTCCAATTGATTATAGAAATAGGCCGCACCAACATCTGGAAAGAACCCGATGATTGTTTCTGGCATACCAAACTGTGCATTCTCGCCTGCGATACGTACTGTGCAATGTATAGATAGCCCCATGCCACCGCCTAAACACAGGCCGTTTATAAACGCATAAATAGGCTTGGAAAATGTTGCCAACCTGTGAACAAGTTGATATTCAGCCCTAAAATACAGCTCACACAAATCCATATCATTGGCTGCCATTGCTGCATACGCCGCACGAATATCTCCCCCCGCACAAAATGCGCGATCAGAATTTGACATGATCGCAATGTGCTTAACCGAATCATTTTCAGCAAAAGCCGTCAGTGCGGCATTGATGTCTAGCACCATTTCATAAGAAGTCGCATTTAAAGCATCAGGACGATTCAACGTAATAACGCCAAGCGCGCCTTGCAGATGGGTAAGGATGTGATTGTTTGTTTTTGATACCAAGAGCGTACCTTCATATTTTGTTCATATTTTGTTTGTACAGTAAGGCTAGGTAACGTGCAATATGGTAGAGCAGCATGTTTCAAAGAATTTTAGTGTTGGCGATGACCAATTTTTCTACGGTCGTTTATCTTTCCGCGGGACTACTGGCAAGTGATTATTTTCAGACGGGCTTAGCATGGTGTAGTGAAGATCAACTTGTTGAGATTAGAAGTAGGATTAAGGCTAAGCTAAATGAACGATGCCAACAAAACGCTCAACAGCCATTAAATGAATCCAAAAATGCTCAAAAAAAGATTTTCTCCATTAATTCTTTCTCGCAAGGTTACGGTCAATACTTTGATTACGCAACGTTATGCGAATCTAAAGACCATGTGGAATCGATCGACACGTCTTTGCAGAAAATATACGATGATTTTTTAAATACTGTTTTTGATGGTTTCTTATCAATTTCACAAAACTGGCATGTATATTACAATGCGTGCGTTGTCAGTATATGCGAAGAAGACATTAACGCATCATCCTACGAAAAAATGAGATCACTACATTATTGCTTCAGAAAACTAAGGAATGACGAACAAAACAGACAAATTCTTGAATGTCTTAACAAAATAAGCTTCAGTCCGAATTACAAAACATTTACGACAACAATTGAATCTCTATTAAACGTACATAAAAACGATCGAGGTTCCGTGTATTGGCACGCCACGCAAACAGCTAAGAATCACAAAGACTGCCATGATTTATTTGCTTTTCATCATCTTGTGAAATATGTCTCAGAAATTCCACCGGAACATAGAAGTGTCATTTTAAGAGACAATTCCCCTTGCCCCGCCAGTAATAGCACACGAAAATGGCTGCGTATTATAAAACAGGCTAATGTGGCAGAGTATTATGTGAAGCAGATGTATAAATTCATCCCTTATTTAGATGAAAATTCATTTTGGTCAATTTTAAGCGACTATAGTTACAATTGCTTTCCAGTGCATCTTCATGCACACCATATGCAAACAATGCCAACAGAAGAACATTTGAATTATGCATTTGAATTATTTCATGAACGGATAACAAGTGTATATTTCCTACCCAGATCACAAGAAGCAACTGAAGCATTGCAATGGTATTTATCACCGCTATTCCCGGTATTTTGGGTTTACAAAATACGCTCATACAAGGCACTTGAATCATGCTGGTAAAGATCCATGCATTTTAGCCATTAAAGTATTTACGCGCACATATATGTTTATTATGATGATTTTCGTACATTTTATTTATTACGGAGTCATCATGGGCCTGGCATTAGCATCAGATACAAATGATCTTATCACACATCAAAAAACACCTCAGGTTTTCGATGTTTCTGCAGCATTGGCGCGCCTTAGAATGCAGGCTAATTTAGCACTGCCACTTGAAGAAGAAGAGACGCTCTTACAGCAACTGACAGAATTTAAGCTTGGTCATTTTCTTCTTACGAACAGAGGGCTAAATGGTTATTGGATCGCTTATGCTATTCTTCACGGAATACAGAAAAGTGATTTGTCGTCGCTTGAACATTGGTTTTTGCATAAAGCACCAATCGTTAAGTCAACACAAGAGCGATATCAGATTTTTAAAACGCAACTTCAAAAGCATGTAACTAACGATGTCAAAATGGCTTCTATTCCATGTGGCTTGATGGATGACTTGTTGTGTTTGAACTACAGTGATGTGCAAGGCACCGAGATTACCGGCATCGATCTTGATGAAGAATCATTGCATCTAGCTTTTGAAAATTCTAAGGAATATAACGTAAAAAATATCCAGTTTATGAACAGAGATGCCTGGAATTTAAGAATTACAAATGAATACGACCTTATCACAAGCAATGGCTTAAATATATATGAACCAGATGATGGTAAGGTGATTGATCTTTATAAAGAGTTTTACGCGGCGCTTAAAGTAGGCGGCACACTTATCACAAGCTTTCTGACACCATCACCGTTGATGTCAGCTGAATCAACGTGGAAGAATTTCGATATGGCTGATATTATGAAGCAAAAAGCGATACTGATTGATATTGTGCAAGTGGTATGGCAACAAGCGTACCGAACTGAGGCACAAACGCGTCAGCAACTTGAGGCAGCAGGGTTCACAGTTCAGGAAGTGATTTATGATTCACAAGGAATGTTTCCAACGGTTCTTGCACGGAAGTAAGTAAATAGATTACTTCCTAATCTGCCTTGCAACGCCATTACCAATACTCTGAACGATTTGAACCAGCGCAATCAACACCACCACGATGGCAATCATCAATGTCGTGTCATAGCGTTGATAACCGTACCTGACAGCAAGATCACCTAGTCCTCCGCCACCAACCGTACCTGCCATCGCTGAAAAACCAACAAGATTAATAATGATGGTGGTGAGCTGAACAACAAGACCGGGCAAGGCTTCGGGTAAAAGGATCACCAAAAATATGCGAAGCGGTGTTGCACCCATGCTTGTACCAATTTCGGTGAATGTGCGCGGCAAATTCAAAAAGGCTTCTTCAGATGCGCGGGCAATCAACAAAATAGCCGCAAGTGTTAATGGAAAAATCGCTGCAGCTGTGCCCATGGATGTTCCAATGCACATCCGGGTAAGTGGGATAAGTAATACCGTTAAGATGATGTAGGGGATTGACCGGGCGGAGTTGATAAAAAAACTTAAGCCCTCGAACAGAGTGCGATTTGGACGAATTCCTTTTGGACTGCATGCGAATAAGATCATTCCAAGTGGTAAACCGATAGCAATCCCAAGTATTGTTGATAAAGCCACCATGAGCAATGTTTCATTGAGTCCGTGCCAAAGAAGTGCGCCTTTTGCGCCGAAAAGAATGTCGGTTATGTTTGTGTAAATTGGATTCATTCCCATACGATATACCCCAATGTTTCAACGCCAACACCATGATCAGTCATATAATGAATAGCGGCTTCTAATTTATCGTTAGGTGTGCATGAAACCCACAAATGCCCAAACATGTGATTTGCGTGTTGATCAGATAAGTTATCTAACGACCCCGCAATAATACTAAAGCACACGTTAAATGTTGTGGCGACGGCAGCAATAATTGGCTTCGTTGATGATTCTTCGGTGAAAATTAGCTTGAGTACGACATCAGCATTAGGCGCTTGATTTGCTTGAATGCGATCAGAGATAAAGGCAGGCAATGCACCGCCAGTAGTTGCATCAATGAGTTGACGCGTAACGGCATGCTTTGGTTTGATAAGCACGTCAATCACTGACCCTTGCTCAACAATATAACCATTGTCCATTACGCACACTGTATCAGCAACTTCTTTCACGACATCCATATCATGCGTGACCAAAATGATTGTGACGCCATGATCTTTGTTGACGCGTTTGAGTAGAGCCAAAATCTCGACGGTTGTTTTTGGATCAAGTGCAGAGGTCAATTCATCACACAGCAAAAGCCCAGGGTCAAGCATTAGTGCACGCGCAATCGCGACGCGTTGACGCTGCCCCCCGCTGAGTTCCGATGGATAAGCATTAGCTTTATCGGACAAGCCAACTTCGGCCAGTAGCTGCATTGCTTTTTGCGTGTGCGCATCGGTAAGTGTTGTGCCCTGCAGCGTAATAGTCAAACAAACATTTTGCAGCACAGTGCTGCGGCTAAGTAATGTATATGCCTGAAAGATCATGGCAACGTCTAAACGCTGCTGTGTTTCACTTTTGGGAGCAATGGAAATTTCGCCCGAATCAATCGTATCAAGGCCATTGAGACATCGAAGCAGCGTGCTCTTCCCTGCCCCACTCCGCCCAATTAACGCCGTGATCGACGATGCACGAACGTTAAGCGATACGTCAGATAAAATCGCACGCGCCCCATCGCCATAGGGCACGGATTTGCAAAGCTTTGTTGTGGTTATGGATAAAGGCTGCATATTGCTTTTTGATTTTCTATTCAGAGATCAGGATACCACATACAATGAGGATTATTCAAGAATATGATGAATGAATTGTTTTTAACAAAAATTACATTTGACTTATCATGTTAATATCTATATTTTACCGGATTAGGCATTATAAATAAGGAATAAAATTATGGAGACACTTAACTAAAGGTTGACAGAAAAGATGCCATGTACGCCCCTATAAACTTCGGCTCATGAGCGTAATAATGAAGTCGCAATGACAAGTCAACCATTTCTAGACTTCGTGATGT
>CAIOTO010000006.1 GCA_903861255.1 uncultured Alphaproteobacteria bacterium
AATTGATTTAGCTAATGCTGTTGATAAATACAACACCTACAGGCCACATGCCCGATTGAAAGGAATGACGCCAATGGAGTATATTAATAGCAACTATTCCGAGGGAACGTCTCTGTCTCAAACTATGTGAACCTACACAGTATTCTATTGAAGGTTTACTTTCTCAGCTAAGTAAGCTAGGATCTATTGATCCTTATATTAGAGATCAATCAAAAATAATGTTAAAACGAATTGAGGGAGATATTGGCGTTGTTGCACAAAAAAAATGAAGACACACTTCTCCTACTTTAGCTAAAATTCTATGCAATACGTCGGACTTTGGGTATACCAAGCGCTCGCAATGATTTAAAATTAGAACGCCAATTTGAATTTCTGTGTTTTGGTTATATGTGTCTTTTGATCTTAACTTTCCGCCAATAATTGTTTTGTAATAACGAATCCATCGATCTAACGTTGATAAACCAATGTTATTTGCCTGTGCAATTTCCTTCAAAGACGTTTCCCCTCGATGAAGCGCCTTGTCAATAATTGTTTTTTTTCGGCTGCTGATAAATGTTTCATCTCTCATTTTTTCCATAGTGGGGTGTGACAAGCACTCCGGAATGTTCCATCTGGAATATAAGTTCAAATAATTATATTAAAAAGATCTTTTATAACAGTTTTTATGTCTGCTGGCATTGTGCTATCCAAAAAGGAAAACATTCCCTGAAAGTTGATAGCGCCCATGCTGCTGGTGAAAATCGAATCAATTTTTGGCTACGTTCAACATCATCACGACTATCACTTTCTTCTTTTAGCTCATTCAAAATCATCGCATTATAGAATATGACGCAATTTGCAAGCAGTCTGGCACACTCATTCCACACCATCATTTGAATATCAGAAGTTCCTCTGAAGTGCCTTCCATTGATTTTTCCAATGGTGAGTCTGAGTTGATGATAGGCTTCACCTCGGCAAAGCCCACCTTGAATCGCTTGTCTGAAGCCAAGATCACCAATATATTTTAATAAATGTTCAGTCATCAAAACTAAATTCATCTCCCACAAGGCTTGTTTTGTACGACTTGTATAGCCAGCTGAACTTAGTTTTCGAACAATCGTGCTTTGATTGGCATCCCCAGATAAGAGAGAGGCAATCATGTGTTGGGTGTTATCTTCTTCATCTCTTACAAGTTTTTCATTGAAAATACGATTAGGTTTTATGATAAAATTATCGAATTGCTGCAGGTTGCTATATGAAATAATGGTCTCAGTTTTGGCACTTAGGCTTCGATATCGAGGCGCAAAAAGCTTATCAATTGCGTGTAGAAATAAAAAATTCAGTTGGTTTGCACCCTCTGTGTCAGTTTATAGAATGTCAGGAACTACCAAGGATGTATTGTTGTAGAACAAATCAAAGAGATAATGGCTTTCGTGGCAGTTTGCTCCAATAAGCAAGCAATTAATAGGAACATGATTGGCAATGAGTGAATAAGCCACTACACCTTTTTCAAGACCAAAGTATTCAATGCATAGCGTGCTAATAAGGTTTCTTGTTCTGTTCGCATCTTTTGACCATCCGCGGATGCCAGCAGCATATTATCCAACAGATTCCAGTCTTTAAAAATTGCATGAACATCTTCCTTTATAGAGTAAGCGTATGGCCAAGTACCTACTTCACCGTGTCACGCCGCCAGTGCCAGGTCGTCTTCATCCCTGGCTTCATCGTGGGCAGTAGGGCCGTATAATTTTTTCCAGTTAGCTGGCAAG
>CAIOTO010000007.1 GCA_903861255.1 uncultured Alphaproteobacteria bacterium
CAAATCTCTTTGCATATCAAAAGTCAACACAGACTCTGACATATGTGTTGAGCCAAACACGGTTGAACAACACATAATTAGCATATAAATAAAGTTCATTTGAAAAAGAACATTTTATGTTTCATAATAATATTATAAAATATGTACTGTTAAAAAATGATTAATGTACAAAGTATTATCAGAAGCATTTCATTAAAAAATTTCATATGCTAGAATCTTTGAATGTATTAGTACCCAAACCCACCTAACGAATAGACACGAATGCTCGAAATTAAAAACCTCTGCGTCGGCTTTAAAAACGCCCTTGATAAACATAATCCTGAAAAACTCGTCGTACGCGATGTATCATTCAAACTTAATAAAGGCGAGACCGTTGCGCTGGTTGGCGAGAGTGGATCGGGAAAATCCGTAACGGCACTATCAATTCTTGGGCTGCTACCTTATCCAACAGCATTTCATCCAAGCGGCTCGATCAAACTGGACGGTAAAGAGCTGTTGAATTTGCCGGAATCAGAGCTGATCCCCTATCGTGGCCATCGTATTGGTATGATTTTTCAAGAGCCAATGACAGCGCTCAACCCACTGCACACTATTTTCCAGCAAATCTCAGAACCCCTTATTTTACACCTGGGAATGAATAAAAAAACTGCGCGGCCAAAAGTTATTGATTTGCTGCATCTTGTGGGGTTTGAGGATGCCGAGGAGCGCTTGGATGCTTATCCGCATCAGCTGTCTGGGGGACAACGTCAACGCGTGATGATCGCCATGGCACTTGCGTGTGAACCTGATATTTTAATTGCGGATGAACCAACAACAGCGCTTGATGTCACCCTACAAGCCACTATTTTAGATCTCATTAAGTCGCTTCAAGAACGCTTTCAGATGGGGCTGCTGCTGATCACCCACGACTTAGGCGTTGTCAGCAAAATGGCCGATCGCATGGTTGTCATGAAAGATGGAGTCGTTGTCGAGCAAGGTGAGACAAAGCAAATCATTCAGCACCCAACGCATCCTTACACCAAGCATCTCATCGAAAGCGAACCAAGTGGTGCGCCCGCTGCAATACCTGGGGATGCGCAAGAAGTTCTTGCTGCACACAATTTGACTGTCGCATTTGAAAAACCTGTTCCAATGCTAGAGCGATTGTTTCAGCTGAAACAAAAGCCCGATTTCATCGCGGTTGATAATGTCAGCTTAAGTCTTTGCCAAGGAGAGACGATCGGCATTGTGGGCGAAAGCGGTTCGGGAAAAAGCACACTTGCGTACGCGTTGCTGCGCCTTGTGAATAGCCACGGAGAAATCACCCTTGAAGGGAACCGTATTGACGGCTCTATGATGAAAGATTTGCGCCCCTTACGTTCAAGCTTTCAGATTATTTTCCAAGATCCATTTAGTTCGCTGAATCCCAGGTTTTCTATTGATCAACTGATTGCTGAAGGGCTGGTTGTACATCAGCCAAACCTAACCGAACAGGAACGCGACCAAAGGGTGTCCGATATTCTAATAGAAGTAGGCCTTAACCCAGATATGCGCCATCGTTATCCGCATGAATTTTCTGGTGGTCAGCGGCAACGCATTGCTATTGCCCGTGCACTTATTTTAAAACCACGCATTTTGGTGTTGGACGAACCAACGTCAGCCCTTGATCGATCCATTCAAGCGGAAGTCATTGAATTGCTGCGCGGTCTGCAAGCTAAACATAAACTTAGCTATCTATTCATCAGCCATGACCTAAAAGTTGTCCGCGCGATGAGCCATCGTATACTGGTCATGCGTCATGGGCAAATTGTGGAGGAAGGTGCCGTTAATGAACTGTTTGATCTCCCGAAAGAACCTTATACGAAGGAGCTGTTAAAAGCAGCGTTTTCGTTGAGAAGCTGATGAGGGTGGCAATATTTACCCCGCCGCATGCACCCTGCGTAATGTTTCAAAATCACCTGTTGAAATTGCCGCGACATGTTCTGTAATTTTTTCAATCGGCCAATCCCACCATGCAAGTTCTAGCAAAAACGTGATCGTCTCGTCATCGAATCGTTTACGAATCACTTTCGCTGGATTGCCGCCGACAATTGTGTAAGGTTCCACATTTTTTGTCACCAGCGCGTTCGTTCCAATAATGGCACCATCACCAATTTTGATTCCCTGCATAATCGTTACAGAATTACCGATCCACACGTCGTTTCCAATAATCGTGTCGCCTTTGCTGACCGTGTGTGATGGGCAATCTTTCCAACCAAATACGGTAAAGGGATACGTTGAAACCCCTGTCATCACATGATTTGATGCATTCATGATGAACCTAACGCCCGTTGCAATTTGACAAAACTTGCCAAACACAAGTTTGTCCCCGGCAAATTCATATAGATAAAGCACGTTCTGTTCGAAGTTATGCACATCATCAGGATCATCATAATACGTGTAATCTCCAACAAAAATTTGAGAACTCGTAATGATATTTTTCAAATAACAAACTCTTGGCACGCCCGCAATTGGATGCAATGTGTTTGGGTTAAGATGGATATTTTGCGTCATTCTTTTTCCCCAGTGATGTTCGCGGCTAAAATTATTTGATGTTCGCTTGTTCAATATATAGACGCGCTTTAGTTATGGGTAATGTGAATGGATATTTTATGAATTTATTGTGATTAAATAGTGTAAATATGTATCAGTTGTGTTATCAATCTTTTATAAAATTCAAGAAAGCTATGAAAAATGAATTGGCTAATTCTATCTCTAATCTTTTTAACAACAACGCACACTGCATGTTTTTCACTCAAAGTTGATGAAGGCGCGACTGGTGAAGATATATTAAATAGCAGAAGAAAAGTAATTTCAGAGCAATATGAGAAATGCAAACAAAGAGAGAAATCACAAGAATATAGCGCTGATCAAGCTTTTCGTGAGGAAACGGAAAAATTAAAATCAGAAGCCGACGACGGCATGATGGATCTTGCAAAAGCAGGATACGTTGAAGCACGTATGTGGCGAGAAAAAAGAGAACTTCAATTATTAGAATGCCACCGTGATGCGATTTTATCAAATTTAGAAGATGCAGAAAAAAATCTAAAAGAAAAAGCGAACGGGATACTAATTAAAGAAGTGAGCAGATTGCGCAGAGATCTTCAGGATATTTATGAACATCTGAATGAAAGTGAAAGTAACTTAGATTACCTCAAGGGGCTTAGAAAAGATAAAGTTAAAATTGTTCATGATACGCAATATTATCTTGATAATAATATTTGCCTTTTTTCACTATTTGATGAAGATGAGAAAAAAGAGGAGAGAAAGAGTCCTGCTCCACAAATAGCCCCCATATCTGCACCAATCACATACGACTATGTTGATATTTTCAGAAGAAGCACACGTAAAACACTCAATGAGCTAATAGAGCTTGAAACCGATTTACTAAAATTATCCCCCTCTAAAGCTGAAGAAGCACGAGAGTTTATTAAACGCATTCGTAACCATATCGATCAAAATGGCTACCTAGATAGCCAAGATGACCAGTCGGATGATTTCGTTGACTTTATTTTCAGCATAATACGAGAATCAACAGATTATAGTTATGCAGCAAAGCCCTCCTTCCGTGCGATCAGCCGAGTAAGAGATGTATTGCTTAGTGCCCTCATCCGCCTAAGTGACGATAACGTAACATCAATAGAAATTTTGATGTCACTTACAAATTGCTTACTTACCCCCTCAAACAAGCATAATATTCAGGATAAATTTGACTGCTGGAAAGCAGAATTGCAACTTGTTGGTGAAATAAGGCGATATTTAGGCGCGCTTACTAATTCTGATCAGTATGCAAAATTAGTATATAAAAAACTTTATGAATCTAAAAACAAAGCCAAAATAATGAAATATTACTTGAATGATTCAGATTATGATTCATGTGTTTATGTTGATAGCTTGTTAGAGCCTGCTGACAATCGATTTTTTGCGCTTCAAACATTTTTTATAAATGACTCGTATAATCCTTACAAAGGCTTAGTAAGGATCGCAATGACTGACTTTATGGATTTTGGTAGAAAGAGTTTCAGAACACGGCTAAGTGATATTCAAAAATACGCTCGAAATAAAAATACAAAGGATTGTCCTTATTACGTATATGAGCAAGCAAGTTTTGGAAAACACGTCCAAACTATTTTGGTTTCTAAAAAAGATCATTATAGTATTCGTTATCATCATGAAGAAAATAAATTGAGACACTTAACTAAAGGTTGACAGAAAAGATGCCATGTACGCCCCTATAAACTTCGGCTCATGAGCGTAATAATGAAGTCGCAATGACAAGTCAACCATTTCTAGACTTCGTGA
>CAIOTO010000008.1 GCA_903861255.1 uncultured Alphaproteobacteria bacterium
AATGTTAAAATCATAAAAAATGAAGACAAAGATTTAAAGAACTCAAAAGTTGGGTCAAGCAATAATCTGTCACTTGATATTAAAAAGGCATCAATTGCAGATGGTTCAGTGACATTAATTGATTCAAAAACAAAGAAAATAACAAAAATTAAAGCGATTAATATTAGTGGTGGCTTTAGTTTTACGCATGGTTTTGATATGAAAGCCAGCGCCAATGTTGATGGTCTGCAGGCAAATGGCGCACTTAAAGGTGGCGCTTTTGTTGATGGCTTGCCAAGTACGTTGGATGCACAACTTACATTGGCGCAAGAAAAAGGAATACAAGGCATTGTAACACTGTCAGGGACACATAAAGATGGCGTGTTCACAATAAAGACATCATCCGACGCGATTAAAGTGCCCATGCAGATTCAGCTTGGTACACAAACAATAGATTTAGCGAAAGGTGTGCAATTTAATGTAGATGCAACGATGCGTGATAGCATTGTTACTGTTAATACATTAAAAGCAAAAACCGCTGATATCAACGTATCAGGGAAGGGGACTTTTAATACTGAAAAGAATATGGGGTCGTTGGGTATAACATTAACATCAAACATGCTAAATGCTACGGGTACCGTTGGTGTTGATTTAAGCCAACCCAAACCAATGCTGACTGTAGATCTTACATTACCAAAAATCGATGACAAAGCATGGACTAAATCTGATAAATCGAATGCTAGCTCTGATACTAAATCACACACTGAATCAGCGCAGAAATCCTCACAAGAACGTTGGTCAAAAGATCCTATTGATTTAAGTGCATTGCAATCAGTGAATGCAGATGTAGCGCTTGCGATTGATAAATTAAGCCTGAATGATATTGATGCAGCGAAGGTTAAGCTTCGTTTAACTCTCAGCAACGGCGTAGCAACAATTAAACAATTATCCACTAATGTTTTTGATGGCGGTGCTACGTTAACAGGCACGCTCGATAGTAAATCAGGTCAACTTGCGACGGACGCTAAGCTAGCTAATATGAATGTGCTAAAATTACCTGGCGTCAAGGGATCTGCACTTAAAGCAGGTACATTAAACTTGTCAGCGGCAATCACGACAAAAGCTACGTCTATGTACGCTATTATTAATCATTTGAATGGCACGGCTAATTTGGATGTTAGCAAAGGTGTTGTAGAAGGCGTTGATATTAAACAATTCATGGCGGATTTGAAAACAACAAAAGATGTTAGTGGCTTATCAAAACTAAAGGCATCATTTGATCGTAAAGCTGATATGGCATTTAATCACGTACGTGGTGATGTTAAGCTTACAAATGGTGTGGCGAATACGCGCAACTTTGAAATTGATATGAACGAAGGCGCAATTAAGAGTACCGGAACAGTGGATTTACCAAAGTGGCTCTTGGCACTTAATGCTAATTTGACTGTGCGTGATGCTAAAAATATCCCAAGCCTTGCTGTTAATATCACAGGGCCAATTGACCAGCCACAGTTTGCGTTAGATATGGATCAATTGCAAAAAGCGCTGATTAAACTTGCAACGAATCAATTAGCTGATCGTGCGAAAGATACTGTGAAAAAGAAGGTTGCTGAACAACTTGGTGGTGCCATAAAAGGTGACATGGCTGATAAAGTCGGCGGAGAAGCTGCTAAAGCTATTGGAAAAATTTTACCGGGATTGTTTGGGTAAAGCTTCACAATACCATTTTCAAAAAGTCTCGAGTAGCAAGACTTCAAGGTTCGAGCAGCGGAGCATACTTAAGTATTTGAGCAGCGCAGATATCGTAGAAGGCTGCACTAATCGAAACTTATTGAAATTGGTATAACCCACTGGCATCAATCACCCCTGATGTGGTACGAATAGTGGTACTCATTAACAAAACAAACATGGAATCGTTTATGCATATCTCAATTGAAAAAGCCCCATTTTTAAAAGTTCTAGGGCACGGACAAAGCGTTGTTGAAAAGAAAACAACCGTGCCAATTATAAGCACAGTTTTGTTGCATGCTGTTGATGGTCAATTATCGGTGACAGCAACAGATATGGATATGGCGTTGATTGAACGTATTCCGGTCGAGGTAAAGGCTGCTGGTTCTGTGTGCGTATCAGCGTCGCTATTGCACGATATCGTTAAAAAACTAAATGATCAAAAAGTCATAGATCTAACTGTCAGTGATGATGGATCACGTTTGTTTATCGTATCAGGCCGTTCACGTTTTGATATGGGTTGCTTGCCTGTTGAAGATTTTCCACAGCTTGTTCAAAGTGATATTACACATCGTTTTACACTGCCGGCACCTGTCTTTAGGCATCTTATTGATGCGACGCGCTTTTGTATGGCTGTTGAAGAAACACGTTATTACCTCAATGGTATCCATTTCCATGCGCATGAAGAAGCTGGCGTTCAATATTTACGTGCAGTTGCAACGGATATGCACCGTCTTGCGTGTGTTGAATGTGAAGCGCCCGAAGGTGTTAAGGATATGCCACAGGTTATCATTGCACGAAAAACAGTTCAGGAAATTCGAAAATTACTTGATGATGCAGAAGCGCCAATTCAAATTGGATTATCGTCGACACGTGTTGAATTTAATGTTCAAGGCGCTGGGTATGATGCCGTTTTGACGGCGCGTCTTGTTGAGGGAACATTCCCAGAATATCAAGCGGCTATCTTGGTTGAAAATGATAAGTCACTGATTGTTCCTACAAAGTCGTTCGCTGAAAGTATTGATCGTGTTGGCACAGTTGTAACGAATGATAAACTTCGCGCAATTCGGTTGAGCGCATGTGATAACCAAGCGACGTTGTCTGCTGTTAGTCAGGATTATGGTAGTGCAACGGAAGAGCTTGACGTTGATTTTGCTTACACAGACAAAGTCGATGTATGTTTTAACGTGCGTTACATGATGGAAGTTGCTCAACAGATTAACACAGAAGAGATGGAATTATTACTGCTTGATTCAGATTCATCACTTGTGATTCAACCTGTTGGTAATCCGCATATGATCTTTATTTTGATGCCAATGGAAGTTTAAATTCATAGTTTACCTATCATTCCCGCGCAGGCGGGAATGATAGGTAATTTTTACTTTTGACTTAATATTTTCTAGATTTCCGCCTGCGCGGGAATGACAATGAAGTGAAACATGCACCTATCACGGCTAACACTTAGCCATTTTCGAAATCATAGCACTGTTGATCTTGCCCTTACGCCAGAGCCGACGGTGTTGTACGGTGCAAATGGTGCAGGTAAAACAAATATCCTCGAAGCAATTTCTTTTTTCACGCCGGGTAGGGGACTTCGTAGTGTTAAGCTTAGCACCCTTACTCAATTTGATCAGCCTAACCCTTGGGCAGCGAGTTTGACTCTCTCCGATGATGTTCGTTTGGTCTCAGCTTTAGTTGATGATAAGCGTCTTAATAAAATTCAAGGTGAACCCGTTAAAAGCGCAACAGCGTTCAGTGAATGGTTGTCTATACATTGGTTGACACCTGATCAAGATCGTTTATTTGTGGATTCAAGTAAGGTTCGACGCCGATTTTTAGATCGCATGGTGTATTCATATGATCCATTGCATAGTGACCGCCTTATGGACTATGAAACCGCCGTTAAAGAACGCCTAGCACTTCTCTATAAGACACATGACGATCGCTGGTTGAGTCTGCTTGAGGCTAAAATGGCCGAGCTTGCCGTGGCAATTGCGTTTGCACGTCATGACTTATTAGCGCGTCTTGAACGTTCTGCACAAGACTTATGTCCTCTCTTTCCCAAATTTAAATGTGTTCACCTTGGTGATATTGAACCTAACTTAACGGACAAAAAAGCCATTGAATGGGAAGACTGGCTGCAAGCGCAATGGCGCGATAGCCGCGGCCGAGATCGCGAAGCGCACATGACCCACATTGGCGTGCATCGCAGTGATTTTGGCGTCATTCATCCACAAAAGGGTGCTGGCGAAACATGCTCCACGGGTGAGCAAAAAATACTTTTAATGGGTGTAGTCTTCGCATTTTTGAAAAATCGCCTCGAATGGGACGATAAATTAATCGTAATGTTGTTCGATGAATGCGTTTCTCATTTCGATTTTCACCACCGTGTGGTATTGTTTGAGCAGATCCGTTTGTTACATGATTCAAAAACAAACAAAGGCTCGTTCCACGCGTTGATGACTGGCACCGATAAGGAGTTGTTTTCACCACTTGATGGGCATGCCTCTTTTTTTCATGTAGCACCGTCTTTTATTCAGAAAGGATAATCTGCGCTATGACGCAAACTGCCCCATTGTACGATGCTGATTCAATTAAAGTCTTAAAAGGTCTGGACGCTGTCCGCAAGCGGCCTGGCATGTATATTGGTGACACAGACGACGGAACGGGATTGCACCATCTTGTCTATGAAGTTGTGGATAACGCAATAGACGAAGCATTAGCTGGTCACTGTGATAAGATTGTAGTCACAATTGAAGCCACTGGTGCGGTATCTGTGCGCGATAATGGCCGTGGTATTCCAACAGGTATTCATGAAGAAATGGGTGTATCTGCTGCCGAAGTTATTATGACACAGCTTCATGCCGGTGGTAAATTCGACCAGAATTCATACAAAGTTTCAGGTGGTTTACATGGTGTTGGTGTTTCTGTTGTAAACGCGCTTTCCGAATATCTCGATCTTGAAATTTATCGCGATGGAAAAAAACACAGCATGCGTTTCCGTCATGGTGTGCCGGATGCTCCACTTGCCGTCGTTGGTGATGCAAATGGAAACAAGGGAACATGTGTGCGCTTTATGCCGTCTCTTGAAACCTTTAGCTTTATCGATTTTGATCGCGCAACGATTGAACATCGCTTACGCGAATTGGCATTTTTAAATTCGGGTGTGTACATTGAATTACGTGATGAACGTCCTGACTCACTTTATGAAGTTGTACTTCACTATGAAGGTGGACTTGTTGCTTTTGTTAAATATCTTGAAAAAGGCAAAACAGCATTACATGCGGCCCCTATTGAAATTCGAAATCCTGCAGATGGGATTTGCGTTGAAATGGCGTTGGAATGGACAGACAGCTACCATGAAACAATGTTGTGCTTTACTAACAATATTCCACAACGTGACGGTGGTACGCATTTGGCTGGTTTCCGTGCAGCATTAACACGCACAATGACTCAATATTTGGCTGACAGTGCAAAAAACAGCAAAAAAGATGTTAAGGTTTCATTGACGGGTGAAGATGTTCGTGAAGGTCTTGTTTGCGTTTTATCCGTTAAGGTTCCAGACCCAAAATTCTCGTCACAGACAAAAGATAAGCTTGTTTCATCTGAGGTTCGCCCGGTTGTTGAAAATATCGTCGCACAAGCGTTAAGTGAATGGCTTGAAGAAAATCCAGCTGCTGCAAAAGCAGTTGTATCAAAAGTATTTGAAGCTGCTGCTGCACGTGAGGCAGCTCGCCGTGCACGTGAATTGACACGCCGTAAAGGTGCACTTGATATCGCTTCATTGCCTGGAAAGTTGGCCGATTGCCGTGAACGTGATCCTTCTTTGTGCGAATTATTCATCGTTGAGGGAGATTCAGCGGGCGGTTCAGCAAAGCAAGCACGTGATAGTAAGTTCCAAGCGATATTGCCGATTAAAGGTAAAATTTTGAACGTGGAACGAGCGCGTTTTGATAAAATGATAGCTTCTGCCGAAATTGGTACATTAATCACGGCGCTTGGTACTGGTATAGGTGCTGAAGAATTTAACGCCGAAAAGATTCGTTATCACAAGATTGTTATCATGACCGACGCGGACGTTGATGGAAGCCACATTAGAACCCTTTTGTTGACTTTGTTCTACAGACACATGAAGCCGTTGATTGAACATGGTTACCTATATGTGGCACAACCACCGCTTTATCGCGTGAAACGCGGGCAATCGGAAGTGTACTTGAAAGATGACGCAGCGCTTGATAAGTATCTGCTTGACTCATCAACAGCTGAAGCACGCTTAGTGCAAGCAAATGGTGAAGTTATTGTTGGGGCTGATCTACGTCATATTGCCGAACTTGCACTCAAAGCGCAACGAATGACTAGTTCTTTGGTAACACGTGTAAGTCATATTGGTATTCTCGAAGGAATGCTTGTTACGGGTTATTATAATGATTTCCAAAACGCAAGCGATGCAAGTTTACTTGCCTATGTTGAAGCTCAAGAAGCAACAAATGCAAAGTGGTCAATGGAACGTTCACCCACTAATATTACGATCAGGCGTGCTCACCTTGGGGTCAGCGAAGCATGTGTGATTGATGCATCATTGTTTGATTTGCCGGCTGCACGTTCACTTGCTAGTTTGAAAGAATCATTAGCGAGCGCATTTAACGGTAAAGCAATACTCGAAATCTCACAAAAAGTTGATGCAAAGAAGCATGCAATTCATGGTCCATTTGCACTTGCAACATTGTTACTTGAACAAGGTCGTCGTGGTATTGCTATAAACCGCTATAAAGGTTTGGGTGAAATGAACGCTGAGCAATTATGGGAAACAACGTTGGATCCTAGCTGCAGAACATTGCTTCAGATAAAGCTTTCGCATGCTGAAGAAGCAGAAGAGGTTTTCTCCACATTAATGGGTGACGTTGTCGAGCCACGCCGTGAATTTATTCAGAAAAATGCATTAAATGTGGTAAATCTTGATGTTTAATGGCTTCTAAGAAAGTAATTAGGCCTTTGTTTGATTGACTTTTGGTTGCCATATTAAAAAATTTTAGTTATATTTAAAAACTATCTAATTGATAAAAAGGACAAATAATTGTGGTTAAGTTAGAATGGGGTACAAAGCGTACCTGTCTTAGTTGTGGTGCACGATTTTACGATTTGCAAAAAATACCACCGACATGTCCAAAATGCGGTACAATTTTTGAAATGCAAACTGCAAGCCGTGGACGTCGTGGAAAAGCTGCAATTGTTGATGTTACAAAAGATTTGTTGGCGCTTGATAATGTTGGTGGTGATTTAGATCTCGATTTAGCTGCAGATATTGATGGTGATATTAGCGCTGATTTAATCGAAGATACTGATGATTTGGACGATGGGCTTGGCGATATTCCTGATGTACTAAATGGGGAAGACGACCTTTAAGGTCAAAATCATATAAATTCTACATGTAACCCATCCCTCGTCTACTTGTTCACTCGATAACAGAACATTGACGACGGATGGGATTCTTTATAAGCTTTTCATGCTTACCCTAGGAAACTATTTAATATAAAAACAAATAGATTAAATTTGTAGCATTTTCCCCTTTGTTGATCGCTAAATGCTTGCTATCTTTGATATGTACCTTTAAAAACATTTAATCGATTGAAGCAGCATGAGCACTAAAATAACCAATATAACGTTAACGTGTTTAATTGTTTTATGGCTTCTTCTTGTTGGTGGCACAGTTTACAGCGCACTTATCTTGCATGAAAATTCATGGATTTTATGGAGCATTGCCTTTGGTATACTCTTTGTTGGTTTATTAGTAGCGTTTCTTACATTGCATGATCGACATTTATTAAAGCACTTATCACAACATGCACAATTAATAAGAACAACAGCTGCAGCACTTGGTTATCATCATGAGATCATTGTTTTTGATGAGAATGGCCAAACGGTGTTCACAACGCACCCACATGCTTACCCTCATAAACGTGAATTTTTAAGAAAAATCATGTTACGTATATCGCCGACACCAGAAGCAACACAATTCAAGCTCTGGGTGGATGAATGTCAGCCTGGTATATGCCTACTCGTAGGTGGTGGCGATGGTTTGGGGCAGCAAAAACGTTGGTGGTTATCGCATGTGTCCCCGCTTGATCCATCGAAGATGAATGGTAAACATTTTGTCTTGGTTACACTTACGGATGTAACTTCTCATCTTGATGGTTATGATCAAGTGAAAAATAGTTACAAACAAGTTGAGGGCTTTATCGATAATAGACCTGCTGCGTAAGTCGCATTAGCGCTAATTTTTACAGAAAAAAGTTTAAATTCTAA
>CAIOTO010000009.1 GCA_903861255.1 uncultured Alphaproteobacteria bacterium
AACGTGCTATTGATCTTTCTATTCCTCTCAACACAACTATCACTAATTGGGGAAAAATATGCAGATCTTTGTCTGAGGCCTCCCGTAAAAGAAAACCTCAAATGGAAAAATATCACTCCTTAGGTTAGCGCTTATGGGGAAGGGGGGATGCATACAGCCTGCGGTTTCCTCGTGCTTGAACGTTGCAAACCTAACTGTCATTCCCGCTTGGCTGTGAATCCAGTTGTATTATTTAAAGCGTCATTTGATATGGCTTATTATTTGACTACTTTCTAGATCCCCGCCTTCGCGGGGATGACAGGGAAACACTACCTCATCTTATTCAGTAAATCCAAACGCGCTTGAATCTGCTGTTTGTCAACCGCTGAAATTCGGTTGTCGGCAAGTAACTCCATTAACAAGCTTGCAGCTTCTTCTTTTGCTCTGCTTGGCAAAATTGCAAACGCATTGCTTTCAAACAAAATAGCCAAATTCAACTTAAATTGATTAATCGTTTCGGCGCCCACTTTTGGATCACTAATAATGCGTTTAATAAGGGCGAGACCTTCTAATTTACCGTCTATGCCCGTTTGTGGGTCAAGTTGCTTTGTAATATACAAATTCGCAACAATCCAATGAACTTCGGCCCTTTGTTGAATCGACAACGCTGGATCATTAATTAAAGCCTGATAGATTTTAAACGCTATTTGCTTTGACAGTGCAGGGTCCTGGTGGAAAGCATTGATCACACAATAGTGCGCCAATTCTTTTTGATATACATAGTTTTGCATAATATTCAGTTGAATTTTTGACGGCAAGTCTTGATACATTTTTAATGCTTCCGCACGTGATTCACTCGGCTTCAAATCCAATTTAACATTGATATAATGCTCTGCAAGCATCACATAATGATTAATTCGCGCTTGCTCGCTTAAGTTTGTCTCAGCCGCAAGCTCTTTCAAAAGCTTATGCGCCTCTTTACGTGCCTCAGCTGGAGGAACATCAAACGTATTATCTAAATAATAATGAGCAAGTCTTTCTTTTGCCTTCATTTTTCTATGCGGTGCAACTTTTGAATCACCAATAATTTCGCGTAACAACTTAAGACGCTTTGCATTCGTAATGTCTTCATAAGGATTAACAATGCTTGCTAGCAATAACTTTGCTTTGGTGCTCAATCCATCACGAATACTCGCATCCGAGAAAACATCGGTGAGTAACTTTGTTGTTTTTTCCAATGCCACATTTGCTGGAACATCAAATACTAAGCTCGCATAATTACGAGCCAATTGAATCATTGCACGCGCCTTTGTTTCACTCTGCACTGCTGAATCTGCAATTACTTCTTCAAGTAATGCAAGTGCTTGTTTTTTAGCCTGCGTAGGCTCAAGATCAAACCCACCAGACACATACAACTTAGCCAAATGTCGCTTTGCCCATCCACGAACATCTGGTGAATACAGTGTGTTTTGCGTGATTGCCATAATATTTTGAAGTGCCTCAAGTTTTTTATCTTGTGGCAAAGCTGCAAAAGGTGAAAGAACGGTCATATCAACAACGTTAATAATCGCACGTGCTTTTAAATCAGGGCTAACTGGCGTTTGACTCATTGCAACTTCTTGATAAAGACGCAATGCCTCTTTCCATGAATCTGCTGGCGTGAAATTGGTTCTATTGTTTCTGTGGTTGTCGGCAATTTCAAGTACTGATTTTGCATGACGGTCAATTTCTGTATCATTAACAACTGAGGCCACTGGCTTATCGGGCGCTGGAACAGGCATAACAGTTTGCTCGGGCGCTGGCTTATTTACAGACGCCATAACAGGCGCGTCTTTTACTGGCTTGGCTTTTTTGACTTCTGATTTTACAGTCGTATCTTCAACATCGGTTTCGTCTTTAGTGCCTTCATTTTCCTCATCATCAGCTATGGCTTTTGCTTTAGCTTTAGCTGCAGATTTTGTTGACTCTTTCGTGACAGCCTTAGAAGACGGAGTGGTTTTGGAAGAAGATGCTGTTTTGGCGGCAGGTGGGGAAATCTTTGATTTTTCAGATGCTTTTGACCCAACTGTTGTTTTACTCACGACAACGTCATCATCACCTGCAGAAGACGCTGCAAAAGCAAGCCCGCTACTCATGCCAAGAATAATACCATTCACTATCAAAGGGTTAATTTGTGTTGGCCAAAGTTTTTTCATCGAATACCATCCCTGCGCATTAAAATAAAAATTATTTATAATTAACACTATTTTCCAGTGAATAACGCAAAATGTCAATCCTTGATGGTGGTTTTGGTGGAGAGTGAGGATAAAATTAAAAATTCACCTTGAAATCAATATTCAGAATCACTATATATAAAATATATTAATAATCATGATTGTTAAATCAAGTTTATTTACCAAAAGGACGGAATTATGAAAAAAATACTATTTACTATAGCGACATTCACTATGATGAATTTTAGCGCACACTGTATGGAAGGTATGGCCGAGGAAACACGGACACCTTATCTCCCAGCATGCGAAGCAGAAAAGCATGTATGCGCAGAAAAAATACCACATCAAAAACTTGAAAATATTGATCATCTTTTCTATGAAAACAAATCACAGGCACGCATCCAGCTTTTCGGCGCAACACAATCTCAAGGCCAATATGAACTTGAAGATTTGTCTGCGGCTAATGCCTTTGCCCATTTGTACACTGCAGAGTCTTCCTCTGATAGAGAAATTAATGATGCACTTCAATGGTATTTACAAAAGATGACGGCTGAAAATAGCCTTCTCGTAAGACTTAATGATATATTCCCAACGCGTGAGCAGATAGATATGTTAAATGCATCTCCAGCAAACATTCTTGTTCTTTTTAGCAGTCAGTGTGATTATACTACTTTACCAAATTTTTATGATTCGCTTGGATGTCATTACAACTTGTCTACTAGGATTTATTTTAAAAATACAATAGGCGAAATATACCAGTTGTTCCCTCATCAAGCTATTGGCGGAAAATCAGCAGCAAAGCATTTTTCAACTGCTTCATAAAAAATATTTGGTACGCAATGCACCTAGGTAGGGAAAGAGGAAACTCCTATTTCCCTACCGATCAATCTCACCAAACACAATATCCATCGACCCAATGATTGCAACTGTATCGGCGAGCATATGTCCTTTGGTCAAGAAATCTGTCGCTTGTAGAAACGCAAAACCGGGCGTGCGTATTTTACATCGGTATGGTTTATTGCTGCCATCGGCAACTAGATACACGCCAAACTCACCCTTAGGTGCCTCGACCGCTGCATAAACTTCGCCAGCTGGAACATGGAACCCTTCGGTGTACAGCTTGAAATGATGAATCATTGCTTCCATTGAATGCTTCATTGCTTCGCGTTTTGGCGGTACAACTTTAGCGCAATCAGCCAGCACCTCCCCATCCGGCATACCATCAATACATTGCTGCACAAGACGCACACTTTGACGCATTTCCTCGACACGCACCAAATACCGATCATAACAATCACCGTTACGGCCAATCGGCACCTCAAATTCAAGTTGATCATAAATCTCATACGGCTGCGCTTTACGCAAATCCCACGGCACCGAACTCGCACGCAACATTGGCCCAGTCAGCCCCCAATCTAGCGCATCCTTTGGCGATATTATGCCGATATCAACAGTGCGTTGTTTGAAAATACGGTTATCCGTTAGCATTGTTTCTACGTCATTGATGATCTTTGGGAAGCGTTTAATAAACATAGCAATTTCTTCAAGCAAACCATCGGGTAAATCTTGATGCACCCCACCTGGGCGAATATAGGCTGCATGTAATCGTGCGCCGCAGACTTTTTCGTAAAAGCCCATTAAGGTCTCGCGTTCTTCAAACATCCATAAAAATGGCGTCATTGCACCAACGTCTAGCCCAAATGTTGAAATATTAAGCATATGATTTGCAATGCGGGTTAATTCTGAAAACATCACGCGGATATATTGTGCGCGAAGTGGGACCTCAAGTCCCAGCAACTTTTCAATACCCAGCACAAACGCATGCTCTTGATTCATCGGCGATACATAATCAAGCCGGTCAAAGTATGGAATCGCCTGTAGGTACGTTTTATTTTCGATCAGCTTTTCCGTGCCGCGATGCAAAAAACCTATATGTGGATCGGCGCGTTGCACAACTTCACCCTCAAGTTCCATCACAAGTCTCAGCACCCCATGCGCGGCTGGATGTTGCGGGCCAAAGTTAAGCGTATAGGTTTGCTGGGTCATAGTCCTTCCTCCTTGTCAGCAATTGAACCAGGTAACTTATTATCAATTGCACCTTCCCATGGACTAAGGAAATCAAAACTACGATATTCTTGCTGCAAATGAACGGGTTCGTACACAACGCGGCCTTCTTTCTCGCAATAGCGAACTTGCGTATACCCCGTCAGTGGAAAATCCTTGCGCAATGGATGCCCTGAAAAATTATAATCCGTCAAAATACGGCGCAGATCAGGGTGCTGGGCAAAGGGAATGCCAAACAAATCCCAAATCTCGCGTTCATACCAATTGGCGCAGCTAAACACTTGGGTGGCCGTCGGCACAGATGCTCCTTCCTCTACATTGATTTTTATGCGCAGTCGGATGTTTTGTGAAAGGCTGAGTAAATGATACACCACCTCGAACCGCTGCTGGCGCGTTGGATAATCCACGGCTGTAATGTCGATCAGCTGCTTGAAATCACATTTATGATGATCGCTTAAAATGGTCAACACACGCACAATCGATGCCGGATAGACCGTTAGTGTTGCCTCGCTTAGTTGATAGTGTGCAGTTATGAAATCAGGACCAAGGGCTTCCTTGAATAAGGTTGATAGCTGATCGAAACGAATGACGTCCATGGAATTCACCTTTTTGTATTAATCACAAGTGTCCCCTCGGGTGGGCCCGAAGGAAACTGGAAAAGAAAGCCCGCGTAAATCCTTCAACCTAACCAACGCCAAGCATGCCGACAACGACTCCATCTGCAGCCTTCTCGTAATTCTCTTCGATAAACGCATCGAGTAAGCGCACACCAAAGCCAGTTGCACCTTTACCAGTTAATGGCTTATCTTTTTTATCCCACGCCATGCCAGCAATATCAAGGTGCGCCCATGGCACATTGTTCACAAAGCGTTGTAAGAATTGCGCGGCGGTAATGCTTCCCGCGCCGCGGCCTGATCCTACGTTTTTCATGTCTGCGATATCAGAATCGATTTCTTTATCAAATGCTTTCGTCAATGGAAAACGCCATAATGGTTCGCCAACTGTTGTGCCAGTCGCGATCAATTGATTGGATAGGGCATCATTGTTCGAGAAGATCCCCGCAAATTCATGCCCCACGGCAACCGTAATCGCACCAGTCAGTGTCGCCAAATCAATCATTGCTTGTGGTTTGAAACGATCTTGGGTATACCAAAGTGCATCGGCTAATACCAAACGCCCTTCAGCATCTGTATTGACAACTTCAATCGTTTGACCTGACATTGATGTCACCACATCCGCAGGACGCACCGCAGAACCTGATGGCATGTTTTCAACCATACCCATCACACCAACAACATTCATCTTTGCCTTGCGAAGTGCAAGTGCCTTCATCAACCCAAGAACAACACCGGACCCCCCCATGTCGTATTTCATGTCTTCCATATTTGCAGATGGCTTTATAGAAATTCCGCCACTATCAAATGTCACACCTTTACCGACGATTGCGACTGGCGCTTCATCAGCTTTGCCGCCATTCCATTGAATGACGATTAATTGTGATTCACGTGCACTTCCTTGCCCGACGCAAAGCAGCGATCCCATACCAAGCTTTTCCATCTTAGCTTCGTCTAACACTTCAACCTTAAGGCCAAGTGAGGTCAATGCTTTTGCTTGTTCAGCCATTGTTTCAGGATAAATCACATTTGGTGGTTCGCTAACAACATGGCGGGTTAAAAAGTTTCCTTCATTTGCCGCGTGTAAACGTGCAAAGGCCGCTGTCGCTGCATCTGGTGAGCTCGTGCGTACAATTACATGCGTTGGCCCTTTTGGCTTATCAGTATCTTTTGTTTTATATTTGTCAAAACGCCATGAACGAAGCTCGATCCCACTTACAAAACGTGCTTGACCATCCATGCCAAATGGAATTTCTGGTGCATCGATTGTCAATGTATCTTGCGTGCTGCGTGCAACGGCAGCGAATACTTTAGCGCCTGCTTCCTCTATTGATTGCGCTGTGATATCAGCAACCTTGCCGAAACCAATCAAAATTATATGTGTGTAATCAAGGCCGTGCGGTGCGGAAATTGACAGCACTTCATCTTTTTTTCCCTTGAATGATCCACCATCGATCACACGTTGAATATGATTCTGCGTTTGCACATTCACTTCATTTGTGCGTGCGAATAAAGTGTTTCCTTCAAATACACCAAGGACCAAAATGCCTTTTTGTGTTGATTGAGGTGCTGCATTTGATTCAAAAGATACCTGCATGTGTCAATTTTCCTAAAATTATTGTATGTAGGCATTATAGGGTGTGGGATTCTGCTTTGCAAACAGAGATTACTGAAGTAGAGGCTGGATCACTGTGGCTTCTCTACTCCATTTATTTAGCTCCCTCTATTCATTTAAAGAACCAACGGAGGTAATGAAAAGCCAGCCGTTGTCACATTTATAGATGTTTTGTTACCCATAATGACGGCACTTGTATTACCCAAGTGATCTGCTCTTGAAATTGAAAGCCCCGCACCTCCTTGAAGTGTCGTTTTTCCATGATACGAGTTTTGTGTTCCTGAAGTTTGCGCAAAGGTTACAGTGTTTCCAGTACCTCCGCTCGTATTAGCACCATCAATGATCAAACTAAGCGCGTTCGTAGATACCCCTGTCGAATCAGAGATAAGACCACTGAACGTACTATTTGTCGTTGCTAATATTGTTGCTGTGCTCGACGCAGTGTTGGTAAGCGTAATTGCATTCGCATAAGTACCCCCGCCTACCTTGTTGCCTTCAAGTAATGTACCCGCAGCAAGCTTAATTGCACCTGAACCAGCTGCCGTAGCTGCTTTAAGTTGCAAACCACCTGTTAAGACACTAATACCACCCGAATTCGTATTTGATCCACCCAACACTAAGCGCGCAGCATTATTCGCAGAGCCGGCCGAAGCTGTGTTATTCGTACCATTTATTGTCAGAAGGCTTGCTGTAGTGCCGGCATCAGTCGTGCTATCTGAAATTGTAGCGCCAATTTCCATGCTATAGGAACCAACATTAAATTGAGGTGTAACCGTATTTGCCACGGAACTTCTTGACAGCGTCACACTTGTCAAAGAAAGCCCATTGCTTGCATTAACTGTTAAGTCAGAAGTTGCCGTTGACATTAATGTGCCGCCTAATGTCAGAATTCCGCCTGGTATATTGGTTTTGCTCGCAATTGAAACAGTGGCCTTGGTTCCGATATTAAGATCAATATATTGAGCGCTTGTGGAGTTGCTTGTATTAGCCAAAACAAGTTTACATGTACCTGTTGTGTTTCTGCTAGCCGTCACATTTAGAATATTGTGCCCACCGCTTGTGCCATCACCAGTAATGGCTTTATTAACTATCGTTGTCAAAGATGACGTTCCTGCACTATTATTATAGACATCAATCGTTGCGCCAAAGCCTCCAGACACAAGAATTGGATCATTGGTAGATGTCGTGTCGCCTGTATTATTGACAAGTGTTGTGCCAACTGAGTCTCTAAGAATTGTGTAATTATTAAGTTTTAATGTTCCTGATGCAGGAATTAAACGTGGCGCAGTACCTGCTAACATTAATGTTGTAGCACTCCCAAAAAGGGTTGTGCCGCCTGTATACGTATTATTGCCAGACCCAGCAAAAACAAGAACCCCATTCCCACTAACGACAAGCTCACTAGCGGTTGAGCCTTCGGAAATTATTCCACTTAACGTGACCATATCAGTGGGATCATCAAGATTAATTGTAACCGAAACACTTGATTCAGCTGAAGAATTACTTACTTTGTTGATAACATCAAGCTGCGCTCCAGTAAGACCCAGCTGAATTGGATTTGGCAGTGTGTATAAACTGGCAAGAACAGCATTGGCAACAGCATTGGCTGTATCAATAGTGTTTGAAGCACTAATAGAAGGACAACTCGTATTTGGCCATCCAATCCATCCTTTCCCTACCGCGTCACTTTCTGACATTGGATTTAAAGTTGTTCCCTTACCAAGCACTAAAAGTCCACCCGTTGTATTTGAGGTTCCATCTGCGTTGTAGGCACTCAATGCACCGCCCCCCAAAGCACCACCATTTGTAATAGCAAGCTGAGTATTGTTGCCGTAAAGATAAACATTTCCACTGAATGGATTTTGTAAATCTGATGCCAGCGATAAACCATGCCCAGCTGCGTATGTTTGACCTGTAGGTGGACTTGTTGTGTTTCCATCATTTATAAGGGAGTTATCATTATTGATAATAGTATACCCCCCACCAGTAATTGTAAGCGACTTTGGATGAATAGAAGCATTCGTCCCTGAATTACTTCCATAAGGAGTGCTCGTTGAAAGCTTATTTGATAATATTTGAATATGATTTTGAAGTGTATCCGTATAATTTAGCGTCACGTTCTGAGCTGCATTGTTTTCACAACAAAATAAATTCAACAAAACAAAAGCATTAATGAGTAAGAACTTTTGTAAACACACAAGTTCTTTTAATGCACGCGCAATACGAAATGCATCGCACTTTATTGTATTTTTTAAAAACATT
>CAIOTO010000010.1 GCA_903861255.1 uncultured Alphaproteobacteria bacterium
ACCACTAACAGGATCCAGTTTACCCACGCACACTTGCTTATTGCGTGCTTGTTTTTTTTCTTTGTCCCAATAGGATGTTGATTCATAGACATAACAAATGCCTGTTTTTTTATTAATATGATTTACACGAATTGTCATGCACGCCTCCTTATTTATAGTTACAATTGTAACTATAAATAATAAGAAAAGCAAGCATAAAATGACCTAAAAAGGAGAGTTTTATTTGGGTCGTGAGTGATCTAGTTACAATTTGTTCGGGAATTTAGGTTATAAACATTGCCTGTGCCAAAACATGGACCCTCGGATCACGCCCGAGGGAAACTAGCGAAAAATTAAAAGATCAACTTTATAATCTTGAATGTGGCTACAACCACTTACGCCACCCCAACATAAATATCAACAATAGTACTCATCGGATTAAATGCACGCTCATCATGAATTTGAAAGTCAGTCTTAAAGGTGCGCTTGCCACCTAAGTTCTCAGGCGTCATTTGCCAAATCTTTTGCCATGCGCTGAGCACAACAAATGGCATTTGTCCAGATTCAGTTGTGAACTTTGCGTAATTTTGCGCCGGGATAACGAGTTTTTTCAAACCTTCACCAGGAACATAGGATTCAGCCACATCCGCATCAATTTCTTCGCCAATGAAAAATGTATAATCACCCGCGTGGTCGCTTTCATAATCAGTATACACACAATACGTGGTGCCTGGTTTTTTACGATTAGTGATTTGGTTAAATATCTGTTCTTGCCCATAGCGTTGTGCGCACGGACCAATTTTACTGGTCATAGGACCCGTTTCATATTTAAAGTTATTCGTGCGGGTATCGATACCGATGAGTGTAATAACAGGAAGGGAAAGGTTTTGTTGCTGCATGCTTTGGATCCTTGTAAAATTGTTATTTAATCCTACAAGGAGTCTGGTTACGCAGCAACAGATTTAGTTGGATTTAAGCTTGCTCAGCTTTTGCAACGAATGTTTTAGCTTCCCCTAAGAAATCTACAAATTTACCTGTAAAGTCATGTGGTTGCGTTAAAATATTAATCATTCGGAATATATGTCTTAAAAGATTATGTGCTTCGTTGTTTAAGTCTTCCTGCTTAGCTTTAAAAGGTGTGATTCCTTGCGCTTGATTAAATGCGAGGTGAAGCTGTAACAAACTAGGGAGCTCGCCTTTGTTTTCTGTTAGTAATTCTTGAGCCTTTATATTTCCTTTAAAGGCAAAGTGATAGACATTGCCAAGTAAGTTGAGAGCGGCAGGATTGCTCGCAAACTCCGTAACATAATCATCAATTAGCAAATCTTGCGCTTGCTGTACTCCTTCGACTGCAAGACTGTACAGCGCCTCACGGCGTTGTTCAGGCGTTTTATCTGCATAGCCTAAGTGTTGGTTATGAATTTCAAGCGCAAGTATATCTTTTGCTTCTGGCACGATTTCACCAATAGCCATGATTTCAGCAACTTTTCTTTCGTTAAGACGATTCTCGATGAATTGTCTTAGGACTCTATCTGAAAACTCTTTTATGATTTGTTCTATTTGGTTTTCTGAAAATCCTCCAGTGCTAGACAGGACGGAAACATCTCGTGTAATTTTACTTTTGATTTCTTTAAAGCCAATGCCTTCATTAAATTCGACGGTAAGTCTTTCAATTTCAGTGCTGCTAAATTCTTTTGTGCCGGGTAAGTAGTAAAGATAGTTTATCAGGTAACATTTGGCAACTTCAGCTGATTTAGTTGTTTCAACAAGTTTGCGCAACACAAGATGGAACGGAGCCGAGTCTTCCATGCCAGCGAAACCATATAAGCCTTTGACATAACCACGTGGTAAAGGTTTGCCATCTTTTTTGAGCAGTGGCTTTACAGCGAAGTATTGTGATAATGGACGATGCATGGCATTTGCAAAATAGGTGTGCCAACCAACAACGGCATTTTCATCTGAAAAGGTCTCTTCTGTGCCTGGTTTTGTGTTTTTTATAAGTGTTGTGTAATAAAGGATTCCCCAATAGTCTAGACTTGCACCAGTGTCAAGACCTGCAAGTATCTCCATTTTTTGAGCGTTATCAAATGTTTCATCGATAAAGATAGATCGCGCAAGTAAGTATTGAAAAGCGAGGCTTCGCGTATCGTTAAGACTTTGGATAGAGACTTGTGTATCCTTTATTTTTTTGAGTTTTGTCTGCTTTTCTGCTTCTGTTAGGGCTGATGCTCTTACTTCTTGCGATTGTCTTTCTGACAGCTGACTTAATTCAGAATATGATAATTTCCAGTCAATGGGGAATCGTCCGTCTTGCCAAGCGTACTGTGCAGCAACGGTGTTTCCAAGTAATGCGCACGTAAGGAGGTTTGCCACACCATTAAAGTCTTTTTCTACATGTGGAATTCCAGATACGCTTTTAATCAAATTCATCATCGCTGTTTGCGGAGACTCTTTTGCAAAAAGGGCGCGCTCGATGTTTATGACCACAAAAGCAGGGTCCCCATACCGAATACCTTGTGAAATAATTAGATCGATATGCCTTCGTGCATCTGCTAAAGGAATGCGTCCTGATTCCATTGAAGAAGAATAAAAATCTGAGAAGCAATCAATCCCATAAAGATCTTTAAGTTCTGTTTTTAGTTGACGCAAGAAAAGGCCAATCGCTTCATCACGTGTTCTCCGCATTTGAACCACGTCGCATAATGGTTGACCTGCGGCATTTCTTTGACAAAGCTCATCATCCAGATACTGAACGCCAGTTAATAAATAATGGCCTTTTAAAATGCTGATTTGCAAGCGATCACATTCATTTCGTAGAGCGTCGCCCATTGATGCAAAGGTTTGAGCAGTGTGTATTAAGGTAATGGCTGTGCATATTATTAAACCGCGAAACATATTAACTCCTTGACTAAAAGTTGCTACAAAACTATCTTGCAAAGTCATTTATTAACAACAGGTTAATGTTCCATAGATGCAAAATTTGCACAGGGTTAACCTTTTGTTAAGGATTGTATGTGTATAATTCTTGAGACACTTAACTAAAGGTTGACAGAAAAGATGCCATGTACGCCCCTATAAACTTCGGCTCATGAGCGTAATAATGAAGTCGCAATGACAAGTCAACCATTTCTAGACTTCGTGATGTTACTTTTGATTTGCGCCTAAA
>CAIOTO010000011.1 GCA_903861255.1 uncultured Alphaproteobacteria bacterium
TCTTTTGCTGTTGCTGCTGTAGCCACAGCCTCATTTCCTTCAACTTCTGATCAACACCATCTGCTCCGAATGTATTTTCAACAGCTGCAGTCGCTAGCATAATCGCTAAACATACATTTTTAATTATTGATTTTTTCATTTTTATACTCATAAACTACATTGATTTATTATAAGATTATCTAATCAGCACTCTTTATACAAGTCCTTTTGCGCATTTGGCATCAAAGGTCTCTACTGATCTTACAGTCAATCTTTATACGCAAGGAGAATTTATGTTATTTATATGGGGATTTTTTTTATAAATACAATACCTAATTCTATTTTTTAATTTTTTAATAACAAATCATTTCCACAGTTGAGTGGAAAGAGACTGTTATTTCTCACTCTCTCAAAAAATGTATTTAAAATTGATTGAATTTCTTAATTCTTTGTTAAATCCTTTCTGCTACGATATAAGCATAGAGAATTCATTAGGCATCAGCATATGCACCGTTCATTACTCACTTCCTTAAGCATAGCGTTGGCGATTAGCACGGCGACTCCCGCATTCTCCTCAACGGATGCAAAACCGCAATCTCCTGGAATTTTTAGTCGCATTGGATCGGCAATAAGCGATGTCTTTTCGTACATTGGTAATTCATTTTCCAAAATAGAGCCTGGCATAAGCGATGAAAAAGTAAATAAAGACAGTGCCGAACTCATTCGCAAAGATGCAAAAGTATCCGAAAAATTACATTTAGAGTTTGCAGGACCACGCGGTGGTGAGGCACCAAAGCCAACCGTAGACTTAAATGCTGTTGCAGATAAAATTGCGCCATTACCTCAAGCTGAAGAGCCATCAAAGCCTGATGACAGCAAAAATTTACCAATACGCAAAAAAATTGCAAATGACACAGAGTTAAAAAACATGAAAAATGAATCAACGCGTATTGAAGAAATCGACAAGAAGATTGCCAACGAAATGCCACAAGCAAACCTTTCAAATACACTTTCTACAGAAAAGGATGCAAGTGCACCATCAATGGGCACCCTTGAAGCCAGGTTTGCGAGTGGCAACCCAAAACAAGGTGGTTAACAAATTAAAACTATTATTTTAAAGTGTATAGACAACCTATAGGAGAGCTACATTGTCAACAGGTGATGTTACACAACAAATAGAATTTTCTGACAATCATTTATTAATTGAATTAGTAGGCCCGCAAGATAAACATATTTTGCGAATTGAACAACGCTTAGGCGTAAACATCGCTCTACGTGGAAATCATGTTGCCATTACCGGCACTGAGGCGGAAGTTACGTATGCAAGCAAAGCGCTTCTTTATCTTTATCAAAAGTTACAAAAACAACAGATGGTTGATATTGCAGAGGTTGACTCTGCCATTCATCATGCATCGCACACATACCTGCCCGAAGATATGAAAGTTAAAGCAGAGAAAAGTGTTCTTACAACAACTGCTGAACCAAGCCAGCGCCTACATGGTGAAGTTTCAATTCAAACCAAAAAACGTATTATTTTTCCCCGCACACAACGCCAAAGTCACTACATTCAAGCCATGCAAGAATATGACATGGTGTTTGGCATCGGGCCTGCAGGTACTGGAAAAACATACCTCGCTGTGGCAGCGGGCGTATCGTTATTATTAAGCGGAAAAGTTGATAAAATCATTTTATCACGTCCAGCAGTAGAAGCAGGCGAACACCTAGGTTTTCTACCTGGAGATATGCGTGAAAAAGTGGATCCATATCTTCGCCCTTTATACGACGCATTAAATGACATGTTGTCGCCTGAGCAAGTGGTGAAGATGATTGCAGGTGGCGAAATTGAAATTGCACCTCTGGCTTTCATGCGCGGACGAACGCTTACCAATGCTTTTGTAATTCTAGATGAAGCTCAAAATACGACGCCAATGCAGATGAAAATGTTCTTAACGCGTCTTGGAAGCAACGCTCGGATGGTTATTAATGGTGATTTAACGCAAATAGATCTTCCCAGAGGCACCACTTCTGGGTTACAAGAAGCTATGCGTATTTTAAATGGTATAGATGATATTGATTTTACATTATTTACAGATGAAGATGTTGTAAGGCATCCTCTTGTGTCAAAAATCGTAAAAGCATATGATCGTGATTCAAATACAAATGGATAGTGATAGTATACCGCAGTCATTTACAATAGAATTCACATGTCATCGTGACGACTGGCCCTTGCCCGAAAAAAATATACTTGAGCAAATAGCAGCAAGAACATTATCTGCTGCTAAATGGGACAGAGAATGCATAATTAGCATTTTATTCACTGATGACTCCTATATTAGGGACCTCAATAAAACATACCGTGGGAAAGACAAACCAACGAATGTGCTGTCATTTTCCGGTTATTGCAAAGAATTTCTTCAGGTACTACCACGAACAGAAAGTATTCCTCTTGGCGATATTATCTTCGCACTGGAAACCATTCGCGGCGAATCAATTGATCAAAATAAACCCTTTGAAAACCACTTGAATCACTTGTTTGTACATGGATTGCTGCATCTACTTGGGTTTGATCATGAAACCGAAGCTGAAGCAGCAGTGATGGAACAACTTGAAATTGATATTTTGTCCACATTATTAATCCCAAACCCATACGAGGTTATTGAATCCTTATGAATGCAGTCTCAGAACGACACCAAAAAGCGCAAACTCTTCGCGGGTCTTTTAAACGTTTTTGGCGTTATTGTCGCAAAGGTGAACACGATGCAAGCCTTCGCGAAACTATTGAAGAACTTATTGAAGAAACTGATGAAGAAGTACCTTCGATTGAATCAGACGAACGATTACTGCTTGAAAATGTTTTAAGTCTGCGTGATTTAACTGCACATGATATTATGATACCACGTGCAGATGTAATCGCCATTCCTGATAGCATCACAGAAACTGAACTCATGGATCAGTTTATAAAAACAGGTCTTTCTTGGCTTATTGTTTACAAAGAAAACCTAGACCATGTTATTGGTATGATTCATGCAAAAGACATGCTCGCCTGGATCTACAGCAAAAAACCATTTATGCTTAAAGCGCTTACAAAAGATGTCATGTTTATATCCCCAGCAATGCGCACACTCGATTTGCTTTTAACAATGCGTGAAAGTGGCCTAAAAGTTGCTGTTGTTGTCGATGAATACGGCGGTGTTGATGGACTCGTTACATTCTCACAACTTATTGAAGAAATTATTGGTGACATCGAAGGTGACAACGAACAATCACCTGCTCCACAACTAAACTGGCGGTCTGATGGTGCCATTATTGCAGACGGTCGAAGCACATTTGAAGAACTGGACGAACTCGTTGGACACGAATTAAATCTAATTGATGATGATGAAGATATTGACACATTAAGCGGGTTAGTCGCTTATCTAGCTGGGCGTGTGCCTAATCGTGGTGAACTTATCGCTCACCCAAAGGGGTTAGAGTTTGAGATTTTAGATGCTGATCCACGTCGCGTTAAACGCATATGTATTCGCAACCTATCAAACTTTACTCCAGAAACTGTTAAAAAGAATAAGTAACGCAATGCTCAAGTTTTTTTAAGCCCACACCTTCTTTCGTGTATTCCGCGGGCTTGAACCGCGGATCTAGATGCCCGGGTAAGGCCCGGGCAATACACAAGAAGAAAACTTGAGCACTTCGTATGAAAAAAATAAGAAAGATAAACAATTGTTTCAATCCCTAAAAAAACATGAGACGCGCAAGCTCGTTAGTCGCCTAATGCGTGAGTTTATTGCGCCCTACAAATCTAAGCTTATGCTGGCACTTGTCTTTATGATCTTGGTAGCCCTTGCCACAGCAGCACTTGCATATATGATGAAGCCCATCATTGATAGTGGATTTGCACACCCAAAACTAGATATGCTTTTATGGGCTTGCGCAGCAGTTTTTCTGACATTTGTTGTAAAAGGAGGCGCCTCATATGGAGAGTCTGTTGTCATGACATTTGTAGGGCAACGTATTATTTCAGACATCCAAAATTGCTTATTTAAGCAGCTTATGAGACTTGATCTTGCTTATTTTCACAACACACCTAGCGGCGAGCTTTTATCACGTTTTACAAATGACGTTAACATGATGCGTAATGCCATGGAAAATACACTCCTTAATCTTGGCAAAGACTTAATTCTTCTTGTTTGCTTGATTTTTCTTATGTTTCACCGCGACCCAATGCTTGCAACCATTGCCTTTGTTGTGTTTCCAATTGCCGTGTTTCCTATTATTAAAATTGGCAAGCGTATGCGTAAAGTTACATTCCATACGCAAGACCA
>CAIOTO010000012.1 GCA_903861255.1 uncultured Alphaproteobacteria bacterium
ACAAATTCAAAAGTACGAGCAAGCTCAGTCACGAATTGCCGCGATTACACTTTATCAATTAGGGGAAATACTGGGTGTCGAGCCAAGTTATTTTTTTCAAGGTTATTCAGCATTTAAAAAGAAAAGCGAACGCGTGTCAGGTGATGTCATTATACCTGACCGTGAAAGCACACTTCATATTCTGCTGGTCGAAGATGATGCGGCTGATGAACTACTAACTCGTCGTGCCTTTTCAGAAAGTTCAGTCGACGTCAATTTGTTTACAGTACACGATGGCGTCGCAGCGTTGGACTTTTTGCGAAACAAATGCACCTCCGTTGATTTTCCAAGGCCAGATATTATTTTGCTCGATCTCAACATCCCTAAACGTGATGGCGCAACTGTATTACGTGAAATTAAACGCGATCGCGACATCAGTGACATCCCTGTCATCATCATGACAAATAGTATTAACTTTCAAGAGATGATTTCATGCTACAAAGCATACGCAGCAGGCTACATTTGCAAGCCGTTTGATTTTGATGTATTCCAAAAAAGCATTGATTCCTTGGCACGATATTGGGCACAATCTGTTGTTTTGCCTAGCCGATCACATGGTTTACTGGCGTAACAGTCTTAGAAAAAACCTGCAACGAATAAGTTGCAGGCTCTCTTTACAATTCATGAGCAGCCATGTCTATGCTACGCTAACCACGCGCACCAGCAAGCTGACGCACAACGGCGTGCGAACCATCTCGGCTCAATGTATTCATAAATGAATTGATATAATTCACAACAGCATCAGCACGCATCATTATTTTTTCTCGCAGATCATAATCAAAAGGCTGATATAAAATAATATGCCTAATATCAAGGAGCAAGACCTTTGACTTACAAATTTGCTGTTTTGCATCCCTCGCACTTGAACACGATATCTGCACTAACTCCTGGAAACGACATTCCACATGGTGCAGTATCCCCATTTGAAAAACACGTGACGGGCGTGGGACTTTTGATGTTACTTTATTTTCATGTTTCATTTTATGCCACCTAATTGATTAGAAAATCTATGGTGATAATGACCTAAAACATGCAAAACGTTAAGTTGAGGTTTTATGCATTTTTCAACCGTATAAAAAAAGAACTCGACATTATTAAGGTGAAAAAAAATAAAAAATTCAACTGGAGACGGCAGCCTATTAAAAACTATAATTACTTAACTTTAGGTGGCCCTTTGCATCTTCCGCAAATGAGTAGTTATCTTATTACTACAAACGTATTTTCAAACTCTCATATAAAAATAAAACCATTCACACATTAGTGCAGAAAGCTTTTATGTCCATTAAAAACACAACACCGCCAAAACATCTATCAGCAAACAGCAATCCGATGCGTTCTCAGCATGCTTTTTTTGAATGGCATATCAAGGAAGAACGAATTACATTTTGTCCACACTTGGCTGAAATTATGAGACACTTAACTAAAGGTTGACAGAAAAGATGCCATGTACGCCCCTATAAACTTCGGCTCATGAGCGTAATAATGAAGTCGCAATGACAAGTCAACCATTTCTAGACTTCGTGATGTTACTTTTGATTTGCGCCTAA
>CAIOTO010000013.1 GCA_903861255.1 uncultured Alphaproteobacteria bacterium
ATCAAAAAGCCAAAGAAAAAGAAACCTGCAATTAAAATCAGCCCATCTCTGCCCCAAGACGCCCCCGTCAATCTAAAGTTTTTACAAAAAGAATTAGTCAAACGTTGGCCAAACATTTCTTTAATGGATGTAATGAAAGAAGCTGATTTACGAATTGGTTTTACTAAACATTTTCCAAGCGTTTTATCACGGGAAGTCTTAAGTAAAGATACTCTACAAAGAAGACTATTGCTATGTATCTATGGGTTTGGCACCAATACAGGACTTAAACGAATTAGCTCAGGTCAACCATTTGATAGTTACTCTGATCTTCGTTATATCAAACGCTGTACTATGGGTTGCCAAAATGTGCGATGCGCTATTGCTGAAATCGTCAATGCCACTTTAGCGATTCGTGATCCTAAAGTCTGGGGTGAGCAAACCACAGGATGCGCTTGTGATTCAAAAAAAGTTAGTGTTTGGGATCAAAACTTAAATGCCGAATGGCATGCGCGTTATGGTGGTCGCGGTGTAATGATTTATTGGCATGTTGATAAAAAATCCTGTGTGGTATTTTCTCAAATCAAAACCTGTTCATCTTCAGAAGTTGGCTCAATGATTCGTGGGGTGTTAGATCATGATACAGATATGGAAATCAATGAGATTTATGTTGATACTCACGGTCAAAGCACGATTGGCTTTGCGTTTAGCCATTTACTGCATTTTGATTTATTGCCACGGCTTAAAAATATTAATAAGCAAAAGCTGTTTGTGGGGGCTAGCTCTGACAAAGCCTTATATCCGAATTTGACTGCGACCTTGGCAACATCTTCGATTAACTGGGATAAGATCAAAGAGAATTACTCAATTATTGTTAAATACATAGCAGCCCTTAAAACTGGAGCAGTTGAAGCTAGTGTGATTATGAGGCGTTTGAGCGCCGATAATGATACGAACCCTGTGTACCAGGCTTTGCTTGAAATTGGCAAAGCAGTTAGAACCATTTTCTTGTGTCGTTATTTGGCGCAAGAAGAATTACGCATTGAAATCCATGAATCATTAAATATCGTGGAACGAGTTAACAGCACAATGAGATTTATTTTTTATGGTAAGCATGGTGAAATCTCAACGAACAATGTGGAAGATCAAGAATTATCCTTGTTGTGCTTGCACTTGCTACATGTATGTATGGTCTATATTAACACGTTAATGATTCAAGAGGTGCTAGCTGACCCTAACCGGAGCTTTAAGCTTAGCGCAGAAGATTATCGGGCGCTATCGCCCCTGATTCATTCCCACCTTAACCCTTACGGATTATTCATTTTGAATATGGGGCACCGGATTGCAATCTCCCATTCTAGTCGACATTTTTAAGTAAAACAGAAAAAGGTAAAGTAATGACAGAATTCATACGTACACCTGTAAAACAAAAAACCAAACAAATACTCAAGCTGTTGCGTAAGGAAAATCCTGATTACAATTATCTAAGAGAACTGTTTCGCAATTTACGCCGGGAACTTGAAGTAACAGTTGAGACGCTCGAAAAGAAGCTGCCATATGTGCCAACGGAAGAAGAAATTCGCAAATATTACCAGGCAGTTTGGCAGTCACGAAATATGCTGCATGTAATAATGATTAAAACGCTGCTTTATACGGGAGTAAGGGTTAGTGAATTAGTGAACATCCAAATAGCTGACGTAGATTTGGATCGTTGTCAGATTAGAATCAACCAAGGTAAGGGGAAAAAAGACAGGATAGTTCCTTTTCCAGAAAGTTTTAAGGAAATTTTGGCAATTCATAGTGAAACAACCAGGAAAAAAGGTGGAAAACACCTATTTGAATCGACTTGGAAAAAAGGCTATACGACACGCGGTATTCGCAAAATTTTAGAATTTTACACAAAAGAGGCTGGGATCACTAATTCGATATCGCCACACAAGTTGCGGCATTTTTTATTCACTTGGCTTAAAAAACAAGGGATAGATGATGCGATGATTCAGCCCTATTCAGGGCATGAAAGCCGCCAATCGCTTGAGATATACTCAAAATTATCAATCGGCGATGCTCAAAGTAATTACGAGAAGATAATCGGAAAGTTTCCTGTTTAAAAATGATAATTCGGCGAAGTGGCCCTTTTTACACGTTGCTTAACACTGGGCCCATTGCTGAGTTTGAGCGTGATCTGATTCGTGAACGCACTTCGGCTGGGAGAAATGCAGCTTTAACTCGTGGAGTGCGGTTTGGCAGACCTAGGAAAATGAATGATGAGCAAAGGACCTTAGCGCTACGATTGGTAAGCGAGGATAAATCAATCAGCGAAATAGCCAAAACATTCAAGGTTCATAAGGCTACAGTTTATCGGCTACTTGATAAAGTGGTTGTTACTGAGTGACCCCCCGTTTAGAGATGCTCTCTAAAACATGGGTGTTAATCAACAAACGACACAAATGTTTCATGAAATTTAATAAAACTTCTTATCTGTCAATGGTTTTAGCGGTTTTTGATCTCTCAATTTTAGCTCCCCTCTGTGTGG
>CAIOTO010000014.1 GCA_903861255.1 uncultured Alphaproteobacteria bacterium
TTATTGAATATCATTTGATATATTATAAATTATTATTATTTAATAAAACGTAAATAAATTGAATTTTTAATAGATCCCCGGATCATGTCCGGGGATGACACGGGGTGGTTGGTAGTTGCCACTGCTGGCAGTTTCTAAGATTGCCACGATCTTGGGTCTCGCAATGATGGTCGAGTTAGCATCTAAGATGCCACCCGCCGCGTCATCACATACGCATCACGCATATCAGGGTCTGGGCTGTCATAATAATCATGACGCGAGGCAATAATTTCAAAGCCAAACGTATTGTACAAATGAATTGCGGCTGTATTGCCCGTGGCAACCTCAAGAAGGCACGCACAAGGAACAGCATCTAAATACGTTTCGAGCAGTATGCGCCCAACACCTTGGCCTTGGTATGCTGGGTTAACGGCGAATGTTAAAATGTCATTCGTATCATAGGTGGTTCGTCCAATAATAAACCCAGCGATTGAGCCTGCCGTATGATCTACAGCAAATCCAAAGACACCGATCCACTCGGGCTTGTCAAAGTAGTCTGAGAAAAGCTCAACAGGCCATGCATCAGGAAAGCATAACTGGTGTATAGCTGCCATGGCAGGGGCGTCGCATTGCGTGATCAGTCGAGGGGCAGAAAAGAGAGGATTCATAAGATTAAGAGGCAGTCTATTATTTTAGTCCATTTAAGTGTAGCATAAATGTATATAAAGGTGACTATCAATAGCGTCATTGCGAGCCTGCACAACAGGTGTGGCAATCTATTTTTGCACAAGACCGCCGCGTCGTCTTCGACTCCTCGCGATGACGTTAATCGCTACATACATAAATATGGGATGTTTTCGTAAATGGATCTTATAACACAAGGGCTTTTAGGCGCTGTTGTTGGACAAGTTAGCTTTCAGCGACATTTGGGAAAACGCGCAATTCTTTGGGGCGGCATTGTTGGCCTGCTGCCAGATGCAGATGTTATTGTGGCAAAGTATGTATCGAATCCGATGGCGATGGAGCTGATTCATCGCGGCTTAACACATAGTGTTTTTTTCGCGCTTATCCTGGCGTTTCCACTAGGTATGGCGCTATATCATATTGATCATTGGGTCACGACAAAAAGAGACATCCGCACGCATGCGGAGCAAATCAAAACCTGGAGCCTTTTGTGTTTTTGGGCATTAGTCACGCATCCGCTTTTGGATTTATTCACGACATTTGGCACACAATTGCTTGCTCCGTTTTCGAACCATCGGTTTGCATTAAATGCGATTCCGATCATTGATCTTGTCTATAGTGTGCCGTTGATGATCAGTATTATTGTTGGTTTAGCTATGCCACGTAAAAGCTTTATTGTCGGCAGTGTTACGTTGTTTTTGACGTCAGCTTATTTGCTATTAGGGATTGCGCAACATGATAAGGCGCTGGGTGTTGCACGCAGTTTTTGTGCGCAGAATAAGTTGAATTGCTCGCGGATCGAGGCTTTTCCATTATTGCCGACGCTGTTCGCGCAGCGCCTTTGGGTGCAGACAAACGATACAGTGTATGTCAGTGAATATTCAACATGGAATAAAAAATGTAAGCCATGGGTTGCGCAAGCGATTACAGCCGTTCCAGCACCCATTCGTGAGCACATCGCGTTTAAGACGTATGATTGGTTTACAAACGGGATTTATGTGACGAAAGCACAGACGGCACATGGGTTTTGTGTGATTGATAGCCGATACGGGTCGTTAGCAGACAAGCCGTTTGGGCGGTTTTGTGTGTGTATTGACAATGATGCCGTGGTGAAGAATGTTGATTATGACGAGGTCAAGTCTGTGCAAAATGGTGCAATTGCGCCGATAGCGTCGATTCAACGCCCATCGTTTGGTACAAAACTACGAACGTATTTTGGCATTCTTAAGGATTTGTGCACGTGGACGTTTACGGGAGAATAGGGATTAGGTCATTTCACGGCCCGTTTCCGTCATTACGAGGAGCCGCTAGGCGACGTGGTAATCCAGTCAAACAGCTAACTGGATGGCCACGCCCCTTCGGGTCTCCATCCTTCGCCCAAGGGCTTCGGCCTGGCGCAGCGCCATGACGGTATGGAATTCTTTAATCAATTTAATCTCAAAATGGTATTAACTCATTCTTGATCTCAGCAACCTTAAGAATTGATCTTCTAGCGAGAGCGGAACGACTTCCTCTGCTGTGTTTTCTATTTTTACTTTTCTTTTCTTAGTTGCACGTTTATCTTCAATACTGTCAATAACGCTTTTTATCGTTTGTCGATCAAAATCAATCTGATACTTTGCATCTAAGAGATCCATCCCCATTTCGTAATCGCTAAATGTAAAACTTTGAATCAATAACTCATTCCATAATTCTGTTAATTTGCGATACACGTCAGGATGTAACTTTAAACCATGCTCGCCACCTATCTTTAAACCATGCACACCTATCTTTAATGATAAAAGAGGGAATACATTCTCTTTAAAACAGTCTCTGTTAGCCATGTACCTAATATCTTCAGACAGGGTCATTTTGTTCGTTTTTACATGCAATTTATATACGGCGTTTACAAGCTCGCAGCAAGCCACATTAAGAAAAGGCATCGTGTAATTTAGCATCTCAGCACGAATTTCAAGTGCAATTGCATCCGCCTTTTCTTTATCTGCTTGATTAAGCGCGTTACTGCTATCTACACGAAATTTAATGAGTGCCAGTATTTTAGAATTTTCATTAAGTACTAAAATATCGGAAGCTTTTCTTGTGTCTTTCTTACCATTAATAATTTTACGAACAATGTGTGCCCGCACATTAAGCATTGTTTCCTTGAGAATATCATTAACTCCACGGTGATTACGTGTGATGTCTAACATCAGAACGGTGCTTAAATCTTGATCATTATTAGCTTCAAATGCTATTTCAAGTGCATCGATTGTGCCTTCTAAATCTGGTTTAACATGCGCGTTCTCATAAAGCAGACGAAGAATTCCACATTTTTCTCGAGAATATGGCGCTCTCATGATGTTCATAAGTGCCCAATTCACACCCTCTACATCAAAGCATATTAAGTCGGTATTAGCCAAAATTCTTTGTACAAGCTTGTGGTTATTTGAGGAAAACGCAATAATTCTATTTGCAATCTCGGTCATCTCAACGTAAGCGGATGAGCAAGTACCTCTATGTTTGATTTAAGAAAGATGTCAGATTCACATTTAAGGAAGCCCTAATGAAGAATGTGTTAAATGAGAGTATCCACTCTAAGGAAATGGGAAAACATCATCCAGGATTTTAAA
>CAIOTO010000015.1 GCA_903861255.1 uncultured Alphaproteobacteria bacterium
GCATCAGAAACAGATATATACATTTCAGAGAAAAAGGACCCCTGTTAAGGAACGTGCATTTTGGGCCAAGTTGTATTTTCGCTCCCTCATACCGGGAATTTAGTAATCGCATTTTCATAAGATTCTTGCGCATCACCAATTGACAATTTCGAGTAAATCTCTAGGGATTTCCTACTCTCATGCCCTGAAAATGACTGAATTAGCTCATCTTCGATGCCTTGTTTTTTAAGCCAAGTGAACAAAAAATGCCTTAACTTATGTGGTGATATGGAATGTTTCATACCTGCTTCTTTTGAGTATACAGCCAAGATTTTGAGGATGCCCCGATCGGTATATGGTTTCTTCCAAGAAGATTCAAAAAGGTATAATCCTCCTTTTTGCGTAATAGATTGTGTATGCATAGCCAAAACTTCCTTGAATGATTCTGGAAACGGAACTATTCGATCTTTTTTTCCTTTACCTTGATGGTTCCGATTGTAGGAACACGACAAAAAGTTCACGGACTCAATTTTTTATTCTCAAACTCTAAGGTTTATAAGGGCTGACGAGTATTGTTCACTCAAATATAAATTTTATCCGCAATTTTAGCAATCCGCAGTCTTGCTAGGTTCTTGCTTCAATTTTTTCAACAGTTTTGAACACAAAACATTTAATTTTATTAAAATTATCAATATGATGTCTTCTACTTGACTTTCACGTACGTGTAAGCTATTGCTGTAGGCAATAGCTTAGGTGATCTTTTTTGTATCTCTATTTTTCCCTTTCTTTCTTTTCTTTACATTATTTTTCTTCTGAGATGCTTCCATTTCTTCAGCTGCTTTTCGCCAATCCCATTGGCTCAGAAAGTCATCAACCCAATTTTCAGGTGACTTACTAAAAAATTGATAGAAACCAAGCAATAGGATGTGCGTCCAAGCGGTTGGTGATAACTTTTCAAGGAAGCTTCTTTCTTCATCGCTTGTAGCTCGTTGGTAAAGGGTGTTAATGATATACGTGTTGTAATAATGGATAATGGCTGCAATGAGGCGGGTACACTGATGCCACGTTTCCATTTCGATTTCACTTTTTCCGCGCAGTTCACCATCATTGAGAAGCGTAATCGCACGGTATAAATTGTTGTATGCCTTGCCACGATTGAGCACCAGCGTAACTGTGTATCGATATGCCGGATCATGTGTCATTCTTAGATTATGCATTGACCGTTCCATATTATTATAGTGTATAAACGCCGTCTTTGTTTTGCTCGAATAATTTTTTGAGGACATCTTTTTAATAATAATGGTTGGCGATACATGACCTGTAAGGAATGATGCTACTAGCCTTTTCATGTTATCTTCTTCATCAATGAGAAGGCTTTCATCAACAAACTTCGTGGGCTTAATCAACATGCCTTCGTAATCTTCCGGTTTGCCAAAACCCCACAGGACTTCACGGTGAGGCTTAGGAGCACGTGGCATAAATACCATCTCAATAAGGTCAAACAATGCAAAGTTCAACATATTCATGCCATGTTTGTCCGTTGAAATGTGTGTTGCTTTAATTTCAGAGGTATTTTGAAGCGTCGATAGTTCAAAGGTAGAGTCTCCTTCATACTCGTGTGGCCCAATCAGATTTCCGGTGACTGAAAGCCCATTGATAATGTGATTATAACCCGCAACACCAAGGCCGCATCCAAAGTATTTTTTGGAATGACGACCTTTATAATGATCATGAGTAAGATCGAGTTTAAGACCGTCCAGGCTGCCATGCACAATCGAATTGATGTACCATTTTTCAAAAATTTCAAACTTTGCTGTTTGATTATTAATGAGATCCGTTGCAAGACGAAGGTTTTCAATAAAAATATAATTGGCTTCTGTCGTTAGAAGTGTTGATCCATTTAAATCAGAGGCATCTCCCATTTTGCGCCCTCCCATACGAATCGCATTGGCTAAAATGCCCGCTGACAAATATTCGATGGTGAGCGGTATATGTGTGCCTTTAGGAAGAATAGATTCAAAAGCATTCATAAACCCCGTATGTTGATTCGTAAATTTCATGACATCAACAACACTGTGCTGTCTGAGATTGGCAAATAGACCTTCATGAAGTTCAGGATTAGCTTCAATGGGCCGAAGATGCCATACGCGCTCTCCTTTTTTATTTTTGCTAATGATCACGGATGTATTCGCACCATTTTCAATGGCCTCATTGACTTTTCTATACAATTCGATCGATTCTTCTCGCTTATCTGCAAGTGTTTGGCGCATAGGATTGGATAATTTTGGGTAATCCAGCTTTTCCAGAAGTTGCTTTTTTGTACGTTTCCATACGTTACGATGGATCATTTCATCATCAATATTTTTGTAGCGTACACTATGCTGAAACGTGATTTTATTACTTTCTAAATCATTCATTATTTTCATATACATTAAAAATTCAAAGCGATTCGGAATAATTTCATCATTCTTCATCACATGTATACGTTGTTTTTTGTCGATCCACTTATTAAAAGCAGCAGGGAAGGGCGTCTGAGTCATGGTTCCTGCTTCAATGTGTTTTTTCATATGCTCAATAACGGTATTAAGCGGATCATTTTTAACTTGAGTGAAATCAAGTGCAAGAAAAATATGACGAATACTGAGCTTGATTGAATCTTCTAAGCTATCGATATATTTCCAAAATAGGAGCTTCTTATTAAATTGTTCATCAACAAGAGAATGAGCTGCCTCTACCCATTGATCCTCGGGAATGTATTGATAGAGAAGCTTTTTTGAAATGGTAACAGAGGAGCGCTTATGAACCATGAGCATCATTGCGGAAATTTGTTTGCGTGTTTCTTCACTTTCATCGAGTTGTTTTAACCGTTGGTCATCTGCGTAACGATTGGCTTTTCCTTGAGTGTCCATAATGCGTTTTTTAAATGCATCAATGAGCGTATCGTTCGTTGTTTGGTAACGTATAAAAACGTAGCAGAGAAGATAAAGTCCCATTTTTTGTGCATTGATTTGCTTCATACGTGATCGATTGTAATAGTTAATGAGACTTGCATAGTAGTTACACGTTGTAAGGGGCAAGTTCAGTTTGTGTATGATTGTTTTGGCGAGTTCAAAAATTGATTTGAGCTGGTTGTGTTTTTCAATTTCTTTCCACAAATCATGTGTATGAAAGCTTTTAAGATCCGTTTTGAGTGTCAAAATGTCAGATGGTTTTTCCGAAGTACTTTCATCAAGGAGTGCTAAAACTGTGGTGCGTTGCTGTTTGGTTGTGTATCGGGTATAAGCTTGTAGGATACGTTTTTGCTCTTGATTCCACACGCTTGTGACAAGGTTTTGTATGGTTGTATGGCCAGGAATAACAACATTGTATTTTGTAAAAAGACGAAGTAACTCTTTGAGTAATTGGCGTTGTCGCGGAGCATACGTAGCCATTTCTTGCAACTCACCTTGAATGGTTTGTGCAATTTCACTATTAAAACGTTGCGCCTGGCATAGAGTACTAATGCTTTGCTGAATACGCTTTTTTGTTGATTCTGTTGGCATGTGTTTTGGGATTGGTTGGTTAGAAAAATAATGCTGCACGACATGCTTATATTCAAGAACGACGTCGTTATATGTAAACGGTATAAATGTGTGCTTAAGTTTGAAAAATACAAGGGCAATCGCAAAATAAACAGAATCCTTAACATCTTTAAAATTCGTTAGTATATTTAATTCGGCTTGATCAAATGTAAAATATTCCCGCCGTTCTGCATCATTTAGGAGAGGGATACCGTATAGATCTCGTAGTTCAGTAGGTGATAATAATCCTGTTTTTGAATGAGCCATAATGTTTGGGACTCCCATATAAAAAGTAAAAGCGTTTTCAATTTACTTTTCATCTTCTAATAAAGCTTGTAAATTGTATTACAAGATATAATTTTTACCCTACAAAAAAATGATTCTTATGTCATCACCCATTATTACTCCAAGACCTTTGTTTGATACGCTTGAGCCCTTATGTGCGCTCTATAAACGCTTTCAGGTTGAAAACCAGGAACAGATTCTAAAAGACTGGCTAATGATTTGTTTATCCGATTCTGTAAATACATTACCTGACGGCGCCATTCAAGAATATGGGCATGCGTTACGTTTTTTGTATAGTTATCGTGGCAGTTTCGAGACTTTTAATGCGTATCGCCGTGAAATTGACCGCCTTCTTCAATGGAGCTGGTTTGTGCACCAAAAGCCTGTTTTAACGCTTAAACGACTTGATATTGAACATTTTATAGAGTTTTGTCAAAAACCGCCTAAACGCTGGATTGGCTTTAAAATGGTCAGTCGTTTTATCACTAAAGATGGTGCGCCCATACCAAACCCTGAATGGCGTCCTTTTATTGCAAAAATATCTAAAAAAGCCTTCTCTGACGGTGAACGACCAACAAAAGCGTCGTTTGAACTCTCACAGCAAGGAATCAAGCAGATTTTTGCTATTTTGGGCTCTTTTTACAATGCACTGATTCAAGAAGAAGTAACGGAAGTGAATCCCGTCGTACAGATTCGTCAAAAAAGTAAATTTATCCGTAAAATACCAACAGCGCCTATTATTCGACGTTTATCTGATAAGCAGTGGCAAATGGTGCTTGAAACCACAAAGCAATTAGCAGAACAGAATCCAATAAAACACAAACGTACATTGTTTATGTTGCAGATGTTGTACAGTATGTATTTGCGTATCTCTGAACTTGCCGCAAGTAAACGCTGGTCGCCCAAAATGTCTGATTTTTTTCGAGACAGCAATGAGGATTGGTGGTTTAAAACCGTTGGTAAAGGCAATAAAATGCGTCAGATTGCCGTCAGCGCTGAAATGCTAGAAGCACTTAAGCAGTATCGCGAATATCTTGGCTACACTCCCCTTCCAGCACCCGATGATCAAGAACCTCTGGTTAAAAAAGAAAAAGGAAAAGGCGCGATGCAAAGCACGCGTGTCATTAATAAGCTTATTCAAATGTGTTTTGATGCCGCGGTGGAACAATTACGTGTACAAGATGAGAATGAAGAAGCAGAAATGTTGAGATCAGCAACCGTGCATTGGCTACGACATACAGGAATATCGGATGATGTCAAACATCGTCCACGTGAACATGTACGGGATGATGCAGGTCATAGTTCCAGTGCTATTACAGATCGTTATATCGATGTTGAATTAAAAGAACGTGCCAACACTGCTCGTGACAAGACGTGGGGAGAGAAAGAAGCTTGAAAAATGCATAATACATTAATTTTAATAAAATTAAATATTTCGTGTTTGAAACTGTTGAAAAAATTGACACAAAACCCTAGCAAAACTGCGGATTGCTAAAATTAAATACATAATTTATGTTTGAGCAAAAAGCGCTCTCCAGCCCTTATAAACCCTTGTGTTCTGAGCTAAAAAATCAGACCCGTGAGCTTTTTCTATCATTCCTATCATTGGAACCAAGAACAGCTTGAAAAATACAAAGCTGATTGGAAACGTTTTTCTAATCTGGGGTCGGAAAAGAAGTCCTCCGAAAGTGCTCGGTTTAGAGATTTGATAAATTATTCCGTCGTCTTATATCTTCCAGCCAATCTTCAACTGCGCCTAATGGGACACTTTGAATTCTTGTAAACTTATCCGTTATGATTTTGTTGAAGGATGGCACAGGAAACAAAAAATGATTAATTGGATACAAAATAATATCGATAATTTCTGCAAGAACTAAATACATCGCTGTTATAAATTTTCTTTTATCATCCTTTCTCATGGTGCCTTCGGTAATTGACACAAGTCCAAAATTAGGGTGTATACACGCACTGCCACTCATTTCAGCGCATCCCTTTGCTTCATAGGGTATGGGAGATCTTTGACGCATATAATCATTCGAATTTCTATAAGGTGTTGAGTAAATGCCAAACTTATTGGTATTTATTCGGCAGGCCAGTGTATAAGCTTGCATAGCCCTTCGTTGATAATCCCTAACATGAAACCAATTATTACAAAATAGCTTTGCGCCATAATGAACGTACGTCAAGAGATGTTGGTAATCCTTATAATCCTTATTTCTTTTTGAAAAAGAATAATCCAAATTAAGGCCAGTTAATCCCTTAACGGGTTTATCTAAAATAAGAGCGGCTATATCAAAATCATAAATTTCTTCATAACTAGGATGTGTATTAAATTCAACAACATGATACAAAGATGTTCTTATTCCATTTATTTGTAAGCGGATGAGCAAGTACCTCTATGTTTGATTTAAGAAAGATGTCAGATTCACATTTAAGGAAGCCCTAATGAAGAATGTGTTAAATGAGAGTATCCACTCTAAGGAAATGGGAAAACATCATCCAGGATTTTAAA
>CAIOTO010000016.1 GCA_903861255.1 uncultured Alphaproteobacteria bacterium
TGCCAGCTAACTGGAAAAAATTATACGGCCCTACTGCCCACGATGAAGCCAGGGATGAAGACGACCTGGCACTGGCGGCGTGACACGGTGAAGTAGGTACTTGGCCATACGCTTACGAAAAAGAACCACATCCTGCAGGACAGCAGGCTTTTTTGATTGAAGCGAAGTTGCCGTGGCATAGCCAATTTTATACAAAAGTTTATGTTGAAGTTACATTTGATGAAGTGCTGCTTTTGCCGTCCGTTAAAACCAAAATAATTCACCCCTATGGTGATAACTTTGACTATCAGTTGGAGGTGTACGACATTAATGAGATTGTTGTGGAAAAAATGCGAGCACTTCTGCAATTTGCAAAAAAATTGCATGAACGGGGATGGGGACGCTCACGCGTACGTGATTATTATGACTTGTGGCGGATATTTGGCGCCTATGGAGCAAACTTGCGAAAGAGTATTATTCCTCAGCTTTTTTCGCTGAAATGTTCGTTTAAAGATGTCGAATGCAACCATATTTCAGAGCTATTTCAAGAAAAGCTGATGCTTAATGTAGAGAAAGAATGGGACGTGTGGTTAAAAGATATTGTCGTAGGTGAACTTCCAAAGCATGTCGTTGTAATTAATGAATTGCGCCAGATAATGGAACAGATTTTTTTAAAGGACATATAAAAATAGTAAATTATCCAAAACAGTCCTTTAAGAACGAAACCTGTGACGCTCAAGATATGTAGAGTATGGTCTTTTATCTTGTCTAACATGACACAATAATGAAACCAAGGAACCTGCGCAGCAAGCTGCTGCGTAAATTCAATATCAGAATAAGCAACGGCAAATGTTTGCATATAAATCCGGTTTCTTTTACCAAACCTTTAATGTCTGGAACGCGTGTTTTAAGCCTTGTGCCAATGTTTTTTCCAAAGTTTGCCGAAGATTGCCGGAGTTTTTAATAGTGACAGGATAAATGTATAATCTATAACTCCATTCCCCGACGATGATGTAGCTGTATGCTATGCTGCTCCATATGCTTCATTTGTTCTTGGTGCCGTTGAATACTTTGCTGTCTATGAGCTTCCTGTTGTGTATGAATCATAGTCGCTTCATCGTGTGTTATTGGCTTGATCTCATTTTGTTGAACTTTTTGCATGATCATGTGTTTAAGCGTGGAGCGAATAATCCGTGCGTTGACGTGATGTGAATGCTCCTTTCCACGATACGTTTCATGCAGATGCTTCCCGCATTCTTTCGCAAGCTCTAATGACATGGCTTTTCCGGTAAGTGATTGACACTGATAGGATGCACGCCAGATTTCTTCTTCGATGAGGGAAGAAGTATGTTCCTTGGCAGGACTGTTTGTTTTCTGTCCATTCAGTTGTTTTTCAAAATCAGCGACACTTTTTTCTGCGTTAAAGAGAATATCATGTGGGTCATTGTGTTCAAGATTGCCACTATGTAGTCTTCTTGCACGAGCTCCAATCATCTGTGCCTTGTCAAGGTCTTTGGTTGGATCTTTCTGCGAGTTTCGATCATGTGCCCAAGCCGCGTAGAGACCGGTGAGCATGGCTTGACGTTTGACGTTTTCAAAATCATGTTTTTCTCCATTGAGGGTATGCCATTCAGTTATCTCCTTATACGTTTCATTTGCGGTATGCAGGATGAGGGGGATACGGTCACGTTCACTGAGGAAGGAAATGCCTTCCTCTTCCGTAAATTGGGTGATTTCTTCAAAACTGAATGTTTTTTCATAAATCTGGTTGGTGCGTTGCCGTGTTCTTACTTTCTCCTGTTCAATGTGGAATTCTTTCATGTTTTGTGTAAAGACATTCAACGCTTGCCCTATCTGTGCATGAATATAGTTAGATGTAAGTGTCTCTGGCAGTGCATCGGCTAAATCCCATTTTGCGGGGAGTTGATCGCGTGGAATATCAACAATCGCAAACGTGTTTGGGTTATTATTTTCTTTGGCGTATTGTGTGAATCGCTCTTGAAGGGCGTGCGCGGCTTTGAATCCTGGTTCATCGTTGTCCGGCCACATGATTAAGGTTTTGTTGAGAATAGGTGTGAGATCCACTTTGTGCACACCTGCACTTCCGCCAACCCAACTCATGACCACCATATGTGGTAAAAGTTTCTGCGCAGCGTCTGCCGCTTTTTCCCCTTCGACGAGAAGAACAGGTTTATCGGGATGTTGTGCGAGACGATCCAATCCATAGAGTGGTCTGTTATCACCAAATCCTTTCCATTTCCAGCCGGCACTTCCTTTGTCATTTTGACAATAGGTGAGGGGAAGTGTCTGCTTTTTACCGTGTTCGTCTTCAAGACGTATGACATACCCGAGCAATTGCCCTTTCGCATTGCGATAGGCAAAGCGCATTGTCTCTTTGCCGGCATTTTCTAGTATAAAGGATAATCCTTTGTGACGTTCAATGTTCACATATTCAGCTTCACGTGGCACAGGGAATAGTGGTGTCCACTCGTCTTTTACGGTATTAACGGGTGTGGATGCGATAGGCGTCTGTGTCACAACTTTTGGTATTTTGCGTGGTTTTTGCTGTTCTTGCGACTTAAATGAAAGCCCACAGAGTTCAGCGCCTCTTTGTACGGCGTCCCATTGCCTTCTAATGCCTTGAGTGCGCTTAATCATTTCAAAGATATCGATGTTGTTGGTGGTCTCTGCATAGATTTTAAAGGTACCGCGTGGTACGGATGTACTTTGACGGGTATGCAAACGAACACCATCTGACCATGACCAAATCCCATTGCGGCCTTTTTCTTTGGGTTGTCCGAGTAAGCTGACCGCTATGTCTTCAATATGAGTGATCAGGTGCTGTTTGACCTCTTTTGTAAAGGCTTTAAATTCTTCGGGTGCAATTGTTGAACGTGCATTGCGTTTCGTGTGTGCAGGACAGATTTCACGTGGTGATGCTACTTTGTAAGCGGATGAGCAAGTACCTCTATGTTTGATTTAAGAAAGATGTCAGATTCACATTTAAGGAAGCCCTAATGAAGAATGTGTTAAATGAGAGTATCCACTCTAAGGAAATGGGAAAACATCATCCAGGATTTTAAA
>CAIOTO010000017.1 GCA_903861255.1 uncultured Alphaproteobacteria bacterium
ATTGCTGATCAATCGAGATAACAGGCTCAATCAAGTCAACACTTCTGATGGAAATTTTTTTACTTAAAAGTGGCAATAAATCAACGGCAAAAGATAATTGCTTAAGTTTTACAAAAGGTTCATCATTTTTAAGTTGTGATTCATTTTTGACAGACACCTGACTTACACTAAGCTGCGGAGTTGGTAGTAGTGACAATTTAATATCGCCATCAATTGCTACAACAAAGTTCGTATGTTTATTTATCTGTTCAAGCAAAGGTTGTTTGTATGAATTCCAATTAATAAATGTTGGCGCTATAAGTGCAACAACCGTTAATGTGCAAACCACTGTAAAAACACGAAGTATGATTTTTTTAGACATGATGAATTTCATTCTTTATTTTATGTTGTTTATATTGTTGTAGCCAAAAAGGGATCATTTTAAAAGAGAAAATAGCAACTGAAAATTTAGAACAACAAAATTAGTCCTGTTAATCATTTATTAACTTAACTATCACACAATGAAGATAAGGATTCATGCAAATTGATTTTAGATTAATGAAAAAAGCAGCCATAAAAATTCAATTTATATTCGCAACGCTACTAATCAGCGCAAATCAAACATATGCAGGCGCTCAGCCGGCTTCTGCTATACCGGGCGTTGTTGCTACACCTCCAGCCGCACCACTTACATCATCAACACTTACTCCCACAGGAACATCGGGAACGACTCAGCCATCACTAGAGCCGACCGTCATGGATCTTCCTTCAACCTACACATTTAGATCAAGCTGCATTACAAAAAGCTATAAAGACGCCGTGTATGGTGATTTAATCGAGCCAACACTTGTTAAAAATGCTGATGGAACGTATACGTTGCATGCATCATGTCGTAATGGCGTGGGTGTACCAACAATTGATTCGACACTCGTGTTGACGCTGACTGTGCGAAACATTAATAACAATGGTATTAATGTACGTACCATTAGTGTTAGAGGAAAAGTCGGTGATAAATTACGCAACTGTGCTGATATATCAAATTTAAATGGAAACATTGTTTGTACAGCAGCTACAAAAAAATAACCCCGTAGACTTTTTAAATTCACATAAACATTTTATTTCTTGCCCTGTGTGATGCTAGAATATACATTATTTATATGCATGTTTCCATTTTACTTCCTATACTAACTATGCATAAATAAAAATATCAAACTTGTATCCTGGGGAATTTAAGTGTCATTCACTATTACACAATCGGCGGCAACGCGAATCAAGCATTTATTAGTTGATGAAAAAGAGAATTCATTCTTTAGAGTAAGCATTACAGGTGGTGGATGCTCAGGGTTTCAATATAACTTTATATTCGATGATGTAATGACGGCTGATGATCAAGTGTTCGAGTGCTATGGCACAAAGCTCATTATAGATGATATTTCTCTTGGTTTAGTTAAGGGCGGAGAACTTAATTTTACCGAAGATTTAGTCGCATCACGTTTTGTTATAACAAACCCAAATGCAACCGCAGGTTGTGGATGCGGAAACTCCTTTACACTATAAAACAATCCTTTCTTCTTTTTTTGTGCTAATTAGCCGTATTTTTCATTCTTGAAAGAGCGTTTTTTTAACAGTAAAACTTGCATGCAGTGAAAATAATGTTTAAGATCGGCGAATGATATTGAACCATTCTACACAAGACTGAAGGTAGTAAATATATGTTGATAGAGAATGATCCATTTACAGTAGTTTGGTTTTCCCCTGATTCAAACGGTCTTTCTTTAATTCAGTCTATTTTTGCATCTTATGCATGGACGACAACTCCAGAGGGCCTTCGTAGCAATTATAGCTCCCTTGCAATGCAGCCAGTCATTTTGTTTGACCTTATTGGTTTTAGAGAACATTCAATCAAAAAAATAAAGTCAATTGCTTCACTTTTACCGCAAATTCCAATTATTGCTGTTGGCGACCATAGCTGCTCCGCACTCACTGAAGCAGCAATTGAAAATGGTGCTGCAGATTTTTACTTTGGACCTCTTAATAGTGGGCTTTTACGCAAGCGGATTATGACAATTCTTGATGATTCAGGGAATGTGGATACACAGTCTAATACTAAATATAGGGATACGCAGCCAGTTGAACTTGCCTTTATGGCTTTTTATGACGAATTAACAGGTTTGCCAAACCGTAAATTGTTTTTCTCGCGACTTGATGACTTAGCCAAAACAAATCTTATGAATGAAACTTTTTTCTCACTCCTCTATATTGATTTAGATGGGTTTAAAAATATTAACGATGCACATACTCATAAAGCTGGTGACTGGCTTTTGCAACAAGTTGCTATGCGTCTTAGAAATTGTGTGAAGCGCAATGATACTGTTGCACGTATGGGCGGCGATGAATTTAGTATTTTACTTGTAGAGATTGATGACACGGATGTTGTTGCAAACATTGCTCAAAGAATTGTTTATAATATTTCTGCTCCATTTTTTTACAATAATCAGCAGCTTAATATCAATGCAAGTGTTGGTATTGCTTTGTTTCCCCAAAATGCAAGTAGCAGCCAAGAGCTGCTCGAGCGGGCTGACCAAGCAATGTATAAAGCTAAGCAAATTGGCCGAGGAAACTACCGGTTTTACGCATCAGAAGATCAGATTATTAACACCAAAACTTTTGGTTGATGCTCGTCTGGTTTAATCCAACTTAAATTTAATAGGAACAGTTCTCTCGACGTATCCCGATCTGTGTGGAGAAAATTGCCATGTCGAGACGGCTTTCTTTGCTTCACGCATAAACACAGCAGGGCAATTCATAGCATCATTTTCAAGATTTATCGTGTGTATGCTGCCATTTGGAGCAACAGTTATTTTCATAATGCACAGCGCCTCTTTCCCAATTAGACGTGCTTCTTCAGGGTACATGGGATGCTTATTGTCTGGACTTGGGCTAATGTCAGATAAAGTAGAACCTGGTTGATAGTTGTTAAGTGTTGAGACATCATCTCTTTTTTCTTTTTGTTGTGAAGCAACATATTTTTGTCGATGCGGAGTAGTCGTTTTGTTTTTGCTTGCTGAGATTGCCCCTATTTGAGGTGCTACAGATGCAACAAATTCAACAGATGCAGTTAAAAACTCCCCTTTTTGAAGTTTGTTCGCGGATAGAGGTATCGCTTTCATTGCATGCCATAGCGCATAAGACGTTACACCGCACGCCAAATGTAGTGCACACGAAAGTAAAAGTGATTTCGCTAATGAGCGTATTGTTTGAATGATATTCTGATTCATTATTGTGTGTATTCAAAAAAAGTATAAGACAGAGTCAATGTTTTTAAGTCTTTTGTCAACGGATCTTTTAATATATCTGGACTAACTGTAAAAAGAACAGGCATGTCAACTATTTGACCTGGCTCGATTCGTTGCTGTTCAAAGCAAAAACATTGAATTTTACCAAAGAAAATACCTGCTTTATCTGGGCTGACATTATAGGTGGCCATACCAATAATGGGCCGGTGGCTACGATTTTCAGCTTGATAGTAAACCAGTTTTGGTTCGCCAATTTTAACAGTAGTTTCATGTTGTTTGGGAATAAAATGCCATGGCAAATCACGATGCGTTGATGCTGTAAATTGAATACGGATATAGTGATCATCTTTTGGTAATTCAACATTGAACAAACCAACTTGCGGCGTGCCACCAAAACCTGTTTTTTGGCAAATAAGACGATATAGAGGAACGGCTGCGAATGACGCACCTAACATACCTATTGATAATGCTGCTAAAAAATAAATGAGATGTTTATTTTTTGTGGGATCGTTCATCTATACCCATTGTGAATCAAAATGTTTAAATTTTAAGGCTGCAGTTTTGTCAGAAAACAAGTTTTTTCAAACCGCATATAGTTTCACTATTTAAGACTTTTAAAAACGATGTTAGCTGGAAGAAATTGCGTCTTTAAAATTAAATAGGTCGTTTTATGATGGGTATAATACTTGTTGACTTAGAATGGTTTTCCACCAACTCTGATAAATCCGACGCAATAGAGTATGACTACAAGCGATAATAAGAGACACAAAATCGCACGATTACGGGCTTTATGATTGGGAGATAGCATTACGAACCTCTTCATACCAAGAGAGTAAAAAACCCCGGAAAACAAAAATCTCCCGGGGTACATTGCAAAAACTTAACGCTTTGAGAACTGGAAGCGCTTACGAGCTTTTGCTTGACCGTATTTCTTACGTTCAACAACACGGCTGTCGCGTGTTAAGAATCCACCTTGCTTTAATACAGTGTGTAGATCTGGTTCAAAATGTACTAATGCACGGCTAATGCCATGACGAAGTGCACCTGCTTGACCTGACAAACCGCCACCACTGATTGTACAGAACACATCATATTGTCCGGCACGATTAGAAGCTTTAAATGGCTGGTTGATAATCATTTGCAAAACTGGACGAGCGAAATATGATTCCCATACTCGACCATTAACCATGATTTTACCCAAACCTGGTTTAATCCAAACACGAGCAATTGCATTTTTACGCTTACCTGTTGCGTAAGAACGACCTTGTGCATCGATTTTTTTAACTTTTGGAAGAGCTACCATAGGTGCTGAAACTGAAACTTCACCTGCAACTGCACCTTGTGTTGCTGACTTTAAATTATCTAATGTTATTTTCGTCATAAACTAGATACTCCGTTTGTTCTTGCGGTTAAGACTCGCAACGTCGAAAACTGTTGGGTTTTGTGCTTCATGTGGATGATTGCTACCTGCATATACTTTTAGGTTGCTCATAATTTGGCGACCAAGTGGGCCACGCGGAACCATACGTTCTACAGCTTTTTCAATTGCACGTGCCGGGAATCGGCCGTCAAGAATTTGTGCCATTGTGCGTTCTTTAATACCGCCAGCATAACCTGTATGCCAGTAGAATTTTTTATCTTCGCGCTTTTTACCTGTAAGGTGAACCTTTTCAGCATTAATGATAACGACATGATCGCCACAATCAACGTGAGGTGTGTAAGAAGCGAGGTGCTTGCCACGCAAGCGGTTTGCTACAAGTGAAGCAAGACGTCCAAGTACGAGATCTTGAGCATCGACCAAGATCCATTTCTTGTTAACATCTTGGGCACGAAGCGACTGGGTAGTTTTATCCATTCTTTCAATCCAAATAAATTACTTTATGTATTGTATTATATAGACATATGTTATAGTGATGGTCAAGGAAAATACGACATTTTATGACGGTAACATAATACCGCACTTTATTGAGTAACTTAAGGTTTTATCTATGCTGATCGAAATTAATGAATCTACACACCCCATCATAATGGATATACGTTATGCCACGACGAACAATTTTACTGGGCAGGTTATATATAAAAAACCCCTTTGTTTGATACATAAGGATGCGTTAGTTCTTTTTGAAAAAGCAATTGTATTAGCAACTAATCAAGGATATACGTTCAAAGTTTTTGATGCATTCAGGCCGCAAGCCGCGCAGGAAGCACTTTGGAATATTTGTCCAAACGACATGTATATAATGCCACCGACAAAAGGATCAGTGCATACACGAGGCATCGCTATTGATTTGACATTGATTGATGCAAATGGGGTGGAGCTTGATATGGGAACACCATTTGATGATTTCACAGAACAATCCCATCATGGTGCATCTTTACCTGCAATTATTGAACAGAATCGATACATGTTATTAGGTATTATGACAACAGCTGGTTTTGATTTTTATCGTAACGAATGGTGGCATTATCAAATGTTTAACCCGCGCATATACGAATTAATACAGGATGACCATGGAATAATGTAAATACGCACCTTTTAATGGTTGCAATTTGTTTTAAAGTGAGTGTATTTTTGGGACACAATATGGTAAGTTTATCTTTTTTATTGTAATTTAAATAAAATTTTAGCAAATTTTTTAAAAAACGACGCAACCCTAACTTCTTCTGTTGAATTTACAATGCATTTTAGTTAAAATTGTGTAAACAATCACAGTAAGGAGCGAAAATAATGTCCCTAGCTACACGTTTAAACGAACCATCCCAATTTACAGACAATGATATTATGACCGATGAATGTTTGGAGTATTTCCGTGACAAACTCGTCGATTGGCGTGAACAGCTACTCACAGAAAGTTCAGAAACGATTTATGAAATGCAAGAAAAGTCAAATCAAGAGCCAGATATGATCGATTTTGCGTGTAATGAAGTTGCACGCTCGCTTGAGCTACGTACACGTGATCGTGAACGCAAACTTGTGAACAAAATTAATGATGCACTTTTGAGAATTGAAGATGGAAGTTACGGTTATTGCGAAGAAACCGGAGAGCCAATTAGTCTAAAGCGCCTTGATGCACGTCCAATTGCAACATTGAGTATTGAAGCGCAAGAACGACATGAGCGCCGTGAACGCACATACTGCGAAGATCTTCAGTAGATTTTTATACAAGAAAACCGCGGGCCATTTGATCGCGCTCAATCGCCTCAAATAAAGCAGTGAAATTTCCTTCGCCAAATCCATTGTGTCCGTGACGTTCTATGATTTCGAAAAATATTGGACCGAACAGATTTTTAGTAAAGATTTGTAAAAGTATTTTTTTTGAATCACCATCATGCTCATCATCAATCAATATATGATGACGTGAGAGTGCGTATAAATTTAAACCGCTTTCTGGAAAACGTTCTGCAATTATATCATAATAAGTTGATGGAACTTTCATGAACGAAATGCCTGCTTTTGTTAATTCTTCAATGGATTGCGTGATGCCTGATGTTGTTAGCGCAATATGCTGAATCCCCTCCCCTTTATAATCAATTAAATATTCCGTGATCTGTGACTTTTCATCACTTGATTCATTGATGGGAATACGAATTGTACCGCAGGGGCTAATAAGGGCTCTGCTGACTAAACTTGTTTTCTTTCCTGAAATATCAAAATGTCGTATTTGATGAAAGTTAAATAGTGTTTGGTAGAACCCACACCAGTGATCCATTTTCCCGTTATAAACATTGTGTGTTAAATGATCGATCATCAAAAGACCATGGCCAATAGGCTGTGAATCAATTTCGCTGAAATAGGTGAATTCGGATTCAAAAAAGGCATCTAATGATCCGCCGTCAACACAATAAAGCAAACTATCACCAATACCATGAATGGCTGGCGCGCGATAGGCTGTTTGGTATTTATAAGGTATGGCGCCATGTGCCACTAAGTGTTGATGCGCAGTAGCAGCATTGTTTACCCAAAAGCCCATTGATGATGCACAGATACCGTGTTCGCGTGCAAAAGTGGCTGCGTGCCCGGTTGACTCACAATTTACTAAAAAATGAATTTGGCCTTGTTTGTATAAATATATTTCTTCTCGTTTATGCCGTGCAACACATTGAAAGCCAAGGCGAAGGAGCGTTGCTTTGAGATAGGATCGTAAATCCTCTGTTGGCGCCGTGAATTCAACAAAGGAAAATCCCTTCGTGCCTGCAGGATTTTTTGTTAGTCCTTTTTTATTCTCATCAAATGCATATGAAATGGACATTAAAATGCTCTCCTTATTACATTATGATTTTATAATATAACTCATGAATAATGTATTAACAGAGAGTATGTATGTAATTTAAATAGACGGAGCAATGCGTAATCGGTCTAAAAGACCCTGCAAAATAAAGCTAGCAGCAACTTTATCCACATTATCTTTGCGTTTCATGCGTGACATATCGGCTTCGATTAAGGCGCGATTAGCAGCGCACGTTGAAAGACGTTCATCCCAAAGATAGACAGGTATGTTGAGCGGAAATATATGTGTTTCTATAAATTCTTTTACTTTTTTAGCCTGAGGACCTTCATCACCATTCATAAGAAGTGGCAAGCCTGATACAAGACAACCCACTGGATATTGCTTTAAAAGTTTATGCATTTGTGCTTTCCAATCCGTTTTGCGATCAAGCATAGTCAGTGGTGAAGCGATAAACCACGTTGCATCGGATACACTAATACCAATACGTCGATCACCTATATCAAGGCCAAAGAGCCTTTTTTGTTGTGATTTAAAAGCTGGGAGGTCATCGAGTGTGCAGTATGTCATGTTTTATTATCCCTTTGAACAGCGATCCCACGATTTGGTGATGACTAAAAATACACCTCACCCAACATAGACGATGCCAGATTTGCACTCTTTTGGAAAGCGGAAAATCAAATCTAGTGCGATCACCATGACCTAAGCATTAAGCAATTTTAAATGATTTCATAGATCGACCGTCATGGCGAGTCTGCAAGGCGTGGCCATCCAGAAAAAACAGATAAAACAGCAAATTTTCATTAAACAAATACAGCTCAACTGGATGGCCACGCCAGTAATGCTGGCTCGCCATGACGGTGGATGGGATAATATTTATGCAATTATTAATTGTTTTTTAAATAATACATCATAATATTGAATTGTAAAATTCAACTGAGTTTATAAAAATGCGCAATTTATTTCTCTTCATTGCAGCGATGTCCTTACATGCTAATGCTGCCACTGACAGTCGCCTAGACCATCAAAAGGGCTTAAGCCAGATGGGTGACAAAACCGGAAGGCCTTTAAAAGGAATTCGTAGCGAAGGAAAAGACCTTTTAGCTGCAGCACGAGGTGAGGCAGATGGCATAAGCCAGCAAGATTATAACTTTCTAAAAGGCACGTCTGCATTTGCAGCTTCTGGCGCCGAGTGGGCACATTTAGAAGGTATAAACGGTAATGGTGTCAAAATCCTCCTACTTGAAGATTCTGGAATTAATCACGCTGATATAAGAGGAATTGTTGATTCTGACTCACAAAAAGACCCAGCAACAGGAATGAAATACAAACTTGATCATGGATCTAGCATGGCAAGTCTTATCCATGCGCTGGCTCCAGCATCAAACATTCGTGTACGTCCAATTGCAAACGTCACTGATGCGGCCTCTCTTACAGATGTAAGAATTATCAATGCTTCGTTCGGAAGCAATGAACGAAATGGGTTTGCAAACAGTTTTCCAGCGTTAACAGCAGCAAACAATGTTCTCATTGCAAAATCAGCAGGCAATCATCAAGAAAACTTATCAGAACACCCACACACACAAGGTTGCGAATCATTACTGCCATTTACCATTTTCGCTGGCAACCTTAGACAAGATTACAAAGGAAAGACTTCCTCAGGTTTTCCAGGTGAAAACACCGCATTCCAAAATAGCTTTATATGGGTTATTGCTGATGATGTAATGGCCGCATCAGGTGCTGATGGATCTACCGAATATTCACCAGGCAGTGGCACATCTAATGCAGCAGCGATTCTTTCAGGTGCGGCTGCTCTGATTTTGTCTAAATACCCGACACTAACGACAGCAGAGTTGAAAGATGTTTTACTTGAATCAGCCGATCGTGACATTTTTCAAACTTTTGGGTCAGGGTATAAAGCCTTGCATATTGTAGATAGTTCGGTCGATTTCAATCGAAAGTTCACACAATATAAAAAAATGCACCCGCAAAAACTATTCCTTGATTTTGCGGAAGACCTCGCCGATTCAGGAGACTACACTTTGGCAGCAGAAATTATTGCAGGCTTAAAAGGTGCACACAAAATTCCTGAAGTAGGTACTGATAGGGAACAATATAAACGAATCGTAAGAAGGCTGGATGCAACAGAAAGATCAAAATTAGAATCACTTGCAGTAGATTCAACAACAACTCTTTCAGAAAGAACGCACCGCGAATCGATTCAACAAATTCTTGCAGAAATAGACATCAACATTGCTGAAACCTCACATACACCTGTTGCCACTCAACGACCTACAACAACAGGTTTTAATAAAGCATTCTGGGGTAAAGGCATTTTAAATATTAAAAATGCATTGATTTACGCTGACCTAAAAATTAAAAATCCAAAAATGTCTGCCCACTCATTACGGGAACGCATGCTAGAATTAATAAATAATGCAGAACAAAAAGCCGCCGCAGACATACAAAGAATTGTGAGAGGAAGGTTAATTAACAGATCCGTAAAACCAACAGAAAAAGAGTTGGCAGAGCGTCCAGGCCTTGCAATAAATACTACTCTGCCGGGCAGAAATTTCACAAAAATGGATATTGACCCGAATGAACCAGTCGTGCCAGATCAGTCTGATGAAGAGCGCCTAAGAGGTTTAGGTATTACATTACCTGAGGCGCCAAGTGGGAAGCAGTTAAAATTTATTTCAGACGGAACATCTACGAGTGCCACTTCCAGTGGGCCTGCTAGAGAAATCACACCTATTGATAATTCAGATATTCCAGCAGGCGCATCAGCAGAATTGAAAGAATTCCTTAAAGCAGATCAAGAAGCACTATTTGGCACGTTTACAAAATTTGGTAGAAGCAAAATAATTCCCCTACTAGATTTAAGTCCCGAAGAAGCTGCCAATAAACTTATTCAATTCTATCAATCCTTAGGCCAATTCAAAGCAAATCGCGTCATCAATTTAGGTCACAATTCATCAGGAATTTCAATAGGAAATTCATTCTGGAACAATAAAATTGCATCTACTTCTGTCACAATTATTGATTTATTCCATGATGCTGTAAGGAATCAAATTATTATCGATCAATCGAATGGAAAGTATGACATCAATAGCCAGAAAATAGGGGAAATTGCCATTCAACTATTTGAAAAACTTAAGTCACAAGGTTTAATGAATAACTCTTTATTGCCAAGCATCCTGTCTTTACTAAAAGATTACCGAACAAGCACGTTAAATAATTTTATTATTAACAACGATTTATTAGATACAAAATTTACCCATATTGCAAGTCTGTATGACTATGCATCTGAAACTTATAAATTATCAACAGAATCCTTAATAGGCGCAGATATATTAGGCATCTGGGAATTAAAAGATCTAATAGATAATACGCCATCCACACAAATTACAGAAAAAATAAAATCATTCTTTAAAAAACCAAAGGGAAGAGAATTTTTTGCACAAATTAGCATGCAATATATTCAAAATGCATTTTTCAAAATTTATAACGAAGCTCCATCCATGTGGGAAAAAACAGAACAAGAACAAGATGCAAGAAGCCAGGAAACTGTAGTTCAAATTTTTGGTAATATTCAAGCATCTGCTCCCAAACTCTTTGATTTTATTCAAAATTATGCCGAGAAGAGTGGTGAGGCCCTTCATTTAGCAGCAATGACAAAGTCTGTAGATGAACCTTTCTTTGAATTACCTCCATCAGTTAAACCTTTAATCAAACATAGACTTAATGAGCTAAGTAGTATTTTTAGATAGGAAAAAATCCCGCTGTCAATGTCGTTCAAAATTCGTTATCGTAACACCAGACTCAATTAACCAATGACACATTAAATGAACGAACTTTATCTGATTGATGGCTCTGGCTTTATCTTTCGCGCATACCATGCACTTCCACCACTTACTGCGCCTGATGGCACACCAGTTGGGGCAGTCTATGGTTTTTGCAATATGTTACGTCAACTTATTCTTGACCATAGCCATCATCATTTCCTCGTCGTATTTGATGCAGGACGGCAAACCTTTCGGCAACGCATGTATGCAGAATATAAAGCGCATCGCCCCCCTGCCCCTGAAGATTTAGTCCCACAATTCCCATTGTTTCGTGATGCATGTGCAGCATTTGGCGTACCTTCTGTGGAAATGGCTGATTATGAAGCCGACGATCTGATTGCATCGTACGCACGACAAGCAGCAGCGGTTGGCTTTAACGTTACAATCGTATCAGCCGATAAAGACCTAATGCAGCTGGTTAATGACCAAATTAGTTTGTACGATCCACTTAAGCGCAAACCTATTAAAGAAGCGGAAGTCATTGAAAAATTTGGTGTTCCCCCGTCAAAAGTGATTGATATACAAGCACTTGCAGGAGATGCATCAGATAATGTTCCTGGCGTTGCGGGCATTGGTGTTAAAACCGCGGCAGAGCTGATTCTATCGTATGGTGATCTTGAAACATTACTTACCCAAGCACACACAATCAAGCAACCCAAGCGACGCCAAACGCTGATTGATAATGCGGACAAAGCACGTATTTCAAAAAAGCTTGTAACACTTGTTGATAACTTGCCCCTCCCTCTAGATTTAGACTCATTGTTTGTCACGGGCGTATCATCTGCAACGCTTGATTTTCTAACACGTATGGGTTTTAAAACGCTGCTAAGCCGTGTGCAAAACGAAGTTAGGCTATTAAGTGGCGAGGCAACTGTATCGGCCCCTACCCTTTCCGTGCAGATGAATAATGACTATTTAATGCTTACGAAAGAAGAAGAAATTGCTGCCTTTCTTGAAGAAGCATCCCTTGCTGAGATCGTCGCATTTGACACAGAAACAACGTCACTCCATATTCGTCAAGCAACGTGGGTTGGGTGTTCTTTTGCCTTTCGTGCAAGCAATGGCACCGTTAAAGCGGCATACATCCCGTTTCGTCATGTAACCGAAGAAACCCAAGCTGATTTTAATGCGATCAAACCATTGCTCGAAAAATTCCTTAATCATAGCGGCATCCTTAAAGTCGGGCATAACCTTAAGTATGATAGCAGTATCATCGCCAACGACGGACTTACTCTGCGTTCAATTGAAGATACGATGTTGATGTCATATTGCCTTTTTGGCGGCCAACATGGCCATAGTCTTGGCTACCTCACCAAAAAATATCTGGAACGCGATAGCATCAGCTTTGAAAGTATCGCTGGCACTGGCAAGAATCAAAAAACCTTTGATCAAATTGACTTGAAGGCTGCCACAACCTATGCAGCCGAAGATGCCGAACTGACGTTGATGTTATATGAACTTTTCAAACCAAAGCTAACCGAACAACAGGCTTCAACTCTTTATTATGACGTAGAACGTCCACTTGTGCCTGTAATCGCACAGATGGAATATTACGGTGTTCGTGTAAATCCAAACACACTAAAGAACTATGGCATTGAATTAGCGCATCGGTTGGAAACCCTTGCAAAGGATATATTCCATCTGGTTGGCCATGAATTTAATATTGGATCACCCAAACAGCTAGGCGAAGTTTTGTTTGAAGAACAGGGTTTGCCAGCACCAAAACGTACAAAGACAGGCGCATACACAACGGACGCGGATGTACTTGAAGATCTTGTTCAAAAAGGGCATATATTGCCAGAAAAGGTTTTACAATGGCGAAGTCTTGCTAAGCTGCAATCAACCTATGTTGAAGGACTGCTTTCCCAAATTGATTCAGAAACAGGGCGCATCCATACATCCTATGCATTGACAGGAACGACTACTGGGCGGCTCTCGTCATCAGAACCAAACCTTCAAAATATTCCTATCCGCACAGAAGATGGCCGCCGCATTCGAAAGGCTTTTATTGCTGACGATGATTATGTGGTTGTTTCACTTGACTATTCGCAAATCGAATTACGCTTGCTAGCGCACTTTGCTGATATTCCGGCGCTTAAACAGGCATTCCTTGATGGCGTTGATATTCATAAAACAACAGCCAGCAGTCTGTTTGGCATTCCTTATGACCAGGTCACCTCTGAACAACGAAGGCAAGCAAAGACTGTCAACTTTGGTATTATTTATGGCATCAGTGCATATGGTTTAGCGCAACAGCTCAGCATTCCAAATACAGCGGCAGCAACCTTGATTAAATCTTATTTAGAACGCTATCCTGGCGTTGAGGCATTCATGTCACGTATGAAAGATGAAGCACGAGCGAAGGGTTATGTGACAACACTTCTAGGACGACGTTGTTACACACCCGGCATTCATGATAAAAATGGTGCTATTCGTCAATTTGCTGAGCGTCAAGCGGTGAATGCACCCCTTCAGGGAACCAATGCTGATATCATTAAAAAGGCTATGGCGCAGATTCATCAATGGCTACAAAGTAGCAATATGAATGCTCGCATGTTGTTGCAAGTTCATGATGAATTGGTATTTGAGGTTAAAACAGCAGAAGTTGACGTCTTTACGACAAAAGCAAAATCAATTATGGAAAGTGTTGTGCAACTATCGGTACCATTAATTGTTGAAGCGGGTGTCGGCGCAAATTGGGATGAGGCACATTAGTTATTTCCTAGTCATCTTCGCGCAGGCGGGTACCAGTCTTTAAATACATGAAAAATACTGGTAACGAGTCTTTTCTGGATTCCCGCCTACTCGGGAATGACAAAAAAAGGGTTATGGCAACTTCAATAAGAGCTTTTACCCAATTGTATCCACAATCCCAGACACACTATTTGGTAAAGCGCCCGTAATTAACACCTCGATCATTTCACCTTGCAAACGTTCATTTCCATCAAAATGAACCGACTGCATAAACGGTGTTTTACCGCGTAATTGTCCATCGTACTTACCTTCACGATCAACCAGAATTTGTTGTTTTGTACCAACTTTACTTTGATTGAACGCAAGCTGTTGCTCATTCAATAAATTTTGCAGCTCTGCCAAACGTTCAACTTTAACAGGTTCTGGTACTTGTAAATCCATCGCGCCTGCAGGTGTGCCGGGGCGAATGCTGTACTTAAATGAATACGCTTGCGCATAATTAACCGCACGTACCAAATCAAGAGTTTCATTATGGTCTTCCTTAGTTTCACCAGGGAAACCAACAATAAAGTCAGATGACATCGCAATATCTGGTCGTGCTTTGCGCAATTTTTCAATGACATCAAGATACTGAGCGGTTGTGTGACGACGATTCATAGCCTCTAACACACGATTGCTGCCCGATTGAATCGGTAGATGCAAATATGGCATCAATTGTGGTACCTCACCATGCGCTTTGATCAATTCTTCATCCATATCCATCGGATGCGAAGTTGTATAACGAATACGTTCTAACCCTTCGATCTCTGCTAATTCATAAATCAAGCGACCAAGCCCCCACTCAACATCATTTGAGTTCGGTGAGATTCCATGAAATGCATTTACGTTTTGCCCAAGCAATGTAACTTCTTTTGTCCCCAAGCTTACTAAACGACGTGTATCATTTAAAATATCTGCAACAGGACGTGAATACTCCGCACCACGTGTATAAGGCACCACGCAAAATGTGCAAAAATTATCACAGCCTTCTTGCACAGAAACAAAAGACGAAATCGTTGACGTTGTTGGTTGCGGCAAAAAATCAAACTTACTTTCCACTGGAAAATCAGTATTAACTACACCAATATTCTTTTTTAGACCCAACTTTATATCGCGCTCACGTGTCGTTTTAGCAATCATTTCCGGTAATTTATGATACGCTTGGGGCCCAAAAACCATGCTCACATAGGGTGCTTGCCTGATGATTTCAGCACCTTCTGCCTGTGCAACGCACCCGCCAACAGCAATCATCATATCCTTACCAGATTCTGCGCGTTCATCCTTCACAATTCGAAGACGACCCAAATCAGAAAAAACCTTTTGCTCCGCCTTTTCACGGATATGACATGTATTTAAAATAGCCATATCTGCTTCATTTGGTGTTTCAGTCATTTCATAGCCAAGCGGAGAAAGCAAATCAACCATGCGCTGTGAATCATACACATTCATCTGGCAACCATAGGTTTTTATATATAATTTTTTTGACATGGGATTTTCTCGTCTCTCTTAATGTGACTTCAACTTAAAACAACAATACCTTTGGGTCAAGCCAAAGGTCAAAAATCAAAAAGCCCTGAAGAAATTCTTTGCGAATTTTATCCAAGGCTAAAGCTGGAATATTTTC
>CAIOTO010000018.1 GCA_903861255.1 uncultured Alphaproteobacteria bacterium
CAAGTATCAAAGCGCGGAATGTACATTGTACATGAGTACTGCAGAATGCGCTGATCAACGCGGCAAGGGCACAAGACACAACGGACTGTCCTAAGTGGTTTGGGATCATTGCTAGGCGATCAAGTATCAAAGCGCGGAATGTACATTGTACATGAGCACTGCAGAGTATGCCGATCAACGCAGCAAGGGTTCAAAACACAACGGACTGTCCTAAGTGGTTTGGGATCATTGCTAGGCGATCAAGTGTCAAAGCGCGGAATGTACATTGTACATGAGCACTGCAGAGTACGCTGATCAACGCGGCAAGGGTTCAAAACACAACGGACAATGAGGCCGGTTGGCAGAATGGTTATGCAAAGGATTGCAAATCCTTCTATATCGGTTCGATTCCGGTACCGGCCTCCATTAGCAAGGTTTTGTCCTTTGGACTACGTCCGACATAGCTACAAGCGACGACGGACATTTTTAATAGCTCTACGGCGTGAGCCATGCTAATACGAAGCTTTCAGCTCAGCCAATTCTTCACGCGTCAATCCAGAGCATTGAATGATTGTTTCATCATCAAGATTCTTGTCAATCATTCTCAGGACTATCTGACGTTTTCCTTCCGCCAATCCCTTCGCAGTTCCTTCCGCCAATCCCTTCGCAGTTCCTTCCGCCAATCCCTTCGCATTCGCATCGTCCAATTGCTGTGCTAGCACGGCTTTATTATCGCGCACACGTTTAAGCTCTGCCTCGTACCCCAACAATTCATCTTCGGTCCAGTAGAAACTATTTAATTCCTTATAGGCGCGTTCAATCACTTTGTCGCCGCCAATCAAACGCTCAAGCTCGGCAGGTGTTACTTCATCTGCATATTTAAAGAAATAGCACCACTTTTCCGTTAAGTTTGCCAGTGAATCAATATCTTCACGTTGTTTTTTAAACTTACCCAACTCAAGAAATGTAAATGAAAAATCGGTCAAGTCATGTTCAAAGGTTTCTTTATCCAAAATGATATGATCTGATTTTAAAGCCACTTTATCAGGAAACATAACGTAATCAACGATGGCGATAAATACAACTTCTTTAAGATTTTTATATTCGTCGCCAACCTGTGCTTGATTGCCATACGCTTTTGACGCATAAAATTGCGCACGCTTTTCAAACCCTTTTGTTTTGGCCACTTGCATTTCAACGATATAGGAATTACCGTCTTCGTCTTTGCAGAGCACATCCACAAGACTGGTTTTTTGATACATAATTTCAGGGTCAAGAACGGGCTTTAAGAACGTCACATCCTTAATGGGGCTGGTGTTTTTAAACACAAGCATGTCATTTAAGAAATGAATCAGAATGTCTTTGTTTTTTTCCGTACCGAAAATGCGTTTGAACGCTGTGTCGTTTTTTGGATCAAGCAATTTATTTGTGAATGACATGTTTTACCCTCGTCTTTGCGTGTAAGTATATCATAAATAGCGACGGAAATGAAGGAGTATGTGTTTCAAGTCCTCACTTTTTGCCCCCCACACCCCACAAAATTCTGCGACTTAACACCCTGCCGCGCGTCATCCCCGGACTTGATCCGGGGATCTACACATCTCGACAAAATTTTAACTAAACAATAAAAGTCTTCGGCACCGTCATGGCGAATCCCGCAAAGCGGGGTGTGGCCATCCAGAAGGAATAGTTCAAACAATAACTTTTGATAAGATAAATATAACCCAACTGGATGGCCACGCCCTCTGCGAGGGACTCGCCATGACGGCGATTCTCATTGCAATGATGTCTAAACACAAGGCGAAGACAGTGTCGAATGATTTTTAGATAAATTAACTTGAGATGTGTAGATAGCTATGATCACGTCCGGGGATCTAAATTCCACACCCCATAAAAAAAATCCTGTGACTTAACTATTTATTAATATTTTTCATCTACATTGATACTTGTAATAGAAAAAACATTTTTTATCAGGAGTTATATTTATGAAGAACAAATTATTATTATCATTATTGTGTGCAACTGCGATTAGCAGTACTGGATTTATCAGCGAAGGTTTTTCTGCTTCTGTTGGATGGGAAATACCAGCAAAAACAGGAGGAAAAGGTGCTGATAAAACAACACCAGCAGAAGTAAACGCTGCAATCAAGGGTGCAATTACTGAACTTGTTACTCAGATTAAGCCTGAAATAGACAGCTTAAATAGCAGAGTAAAAGCACTAGAAACAATCGGAGTTACCGCAATGCCAGCTGGCGGAGCAGGCGGAATGTCAGCTGGCGGAATGCCACTACCAGCAACACACGATGCTGTCACTGGCTTGCCATATGTTTCAGGCAGCACAACACACGTAGAGCTCGATGGAAAAAGGTACGCTATAGCTAAATTTTCAAAATCAGGTAAAGGCAATTGGCTTTATAAAGGCACCGGACGCACAGAGAAATTCACTCCGGGTTGGAAGCTAATTCCTCTCGACCAAATGTTTGGAACACTGAGAATTTCTTCCGTTGATGGCACAGTTCTGACTTCCGATGGAAAAAAGACTGCTGCAGAGTTTGATGTGGACAAGACTGGTGGCGTTTGGGCTAACAAAGCTGGCGATACAATCGATACGAACAGTGGCGTATTCACAAAATTCGTAGCACCACTAGCGAAAGTACACTCAACACTAGGATTACCACTCAAAACCGCTGGTGACGAAACCATAGTAATATCATAGTAATATTAGGTGGGCGAGAAGAACTTGCCGCGAATATTAGATTTAAAAATGGTCAATACCGCCGTACAAGCAATGCGGACTCTAGCAGACAAGTACGATATGATTCAACGGGCAACTTTATTCCATACGTAGCACCAAAAGCTAAAGTACACTCAACACTAGGATTACCACTTGCAACTCCTGGTGACGAAACTTATGTAATGTTAGCTGGAAGGCCAGAACTTGCCGCGAATGTTAGATTTAAAAATGGTCAATACCGCCGTATAAGCAATGCGGACGCTAGCAAACAAGTACGATATGATGACAAGGGCAACTTTATTCCATACGATTCATTACTAGACCCAAAAAAGAGTTCAGCACCAACACCAGTAGTAGGCGCTATCACGGGAGATAGAGGCTGGGTTAAAGGCGATGGCCATGCGAAAGCACTCAATATAGCAGGAGCAAAAGCTGTGTTAGCTGCTATAAAGCTACAAAAAGCAGGAAAACTTAATGCAGACTATAAAAAATTAGCTACCGCTAGGGACGCATTAACTGGTGAACAGGTTCGCCTAACAGATGACCTTTTGAAGCTAGATACAGCCTACAAAGCAGGAACTCCAGCTTATGAGGCAGCAAAAGCTAGATACACAAATGCAGCGGAGAGACTTAAGCAAGAAGATGCACGTTTAGATGCTGAACAAAAGAGACTCGATGCTGAGCAGGTGGCTCTTGCTAAAGATCAGGCAGAATATGATGAGAAAGTACAAGAGGCCAACGGTATGCTATCCTCTAAAACCAGTAGTATATACAAATCTGCTGTGAAGAAAGTAGGAAGTGACACTGACATCGATGCTTTAAGAACAATTATAGTCGAAAAGCTCATCGACGATGAGACTCAGCTATTGACTGTACCCACACGCGCAAAGCAATACAGTGCGGAAGAGGCTGCACTCCAATCATCAAAAGCTAGTCGTGCTGCTTTGGAAAACGAAATGGATACAGCTCGGCAGAGCTTACTAGCAACTTCGGTAACTTTGAATCCAACTACGCTTCTGCTAAGCAATCAATAAAAGATAGACAAGTTCAAATCCCAGGCGAACTGTCACCATTAGAAGATGGTATACTTAAGATTGATGGCATTAGATCAGGATCGAAGTCATTTACAGCATCCGAGATTCCAAATCTAGCTGGAGGACTTCAATTAGCACAGGACAGAGCAGATTTAGCAGCCGCAGCAGCTAAAACGTCAGCCACATCAGGCCCATCAGTGAGCAACCTAGGTGGAAGTGCTGCTGTAGTTCAATCAGATGCAGACATAACAGCTAAGATGCGCGCACATCTAAACAATCTCGGCACAGGGGGAGCAAAGAAAACTCTTAAACTAACAGATACAGAGCTGCTTAAGCAAGGAAGAGATGGCAGTAACGCATCTGCAAAAAACGCCTATGATATTGCCATCACCAGCTAAAACACATTACGCATAAGTATAATTTAGCAATTCATATTAAAAGCCCCTTTATGGGGCTTTTTTTTGTTTAAACTTTGTGTATTTATCTCCTTCGTACTATTTTCATAAATATCACGCCATTCATGCAACATACGTAAGCTATTATCCATAAAATCTCTCTATTTATTTCAAAAAAAGACAGACATATTTAAAAAAGCATAAAAAACAACTTGCAAAGTCATATGCTTACATGCTATATCGATAACAGGCTTGAAATTGTTTCTAAATAAAACGTCCCAGGCTGAAGTTAATATCAATAAAGCAAACTATAAAATGATTTTCAGGAGAATACTTATTATAAAAAATAAATTTTTAACAACACTATTACTAGCAACAGCCTTTTCAAGCGTAACTGCTTTTGCGTCATCAACAGTAGATCTAGATAAAGAGTTTAATGTAACAAATTTTGGTTCACACCAGGAAGCTTTAGACGCGGCTGAACAATTAAGAACTGAAGCAAAAGCAATAGCTGCAGCACTAGAAGAAAAACAAGTGACAATTACAGATGCTGAAGCTGCGGCGCGCCTTGCCATTAATTATGTTAATGGTAAGTTTGAAATCACTGATTACAAGTCAATTACTGTGGCTGGTGATTTTATTGAAGCTTCAGAGGTAGATCTTACTGTTACACCAGACACTGAGGACCACTCAGCTAAAGACTTATCTGCGTGCATAAAAGAACTCCGTATTTTAGGAACAGATAAGTACGTAGGCACCCTAGTTAACTTTCATTTTGCAAAAGAACTAGCAGCAGAGTTAGAAGCTACAAAAAAAGTATTAACAACTGCACAATCAGATTTGGCAAATGCAGAATCAGGTTTATCAACTGCAGAATCTAAATTGATAGCTACAGAATCAGATTTGGCAGCTGTTAGGATTGAACTAAATAATGAAAAGTCAAAAACACCAATATCAAGCAACCCAATTTCTGAGGCATTGATTGCAAAATACCCTTCAGCAGATGATGCAGATTTTATCGCACAATACTTGGAAGAGGCTGCAAGTGAAGAACGAATAAATACTGAGCGTGCAAACTACTTAGAAAGAAAAAAAGCAGCTGCTGAAGAATTAAGCAGAAAAGCAGCTCAACAAGTAGAAATCGAAAGACAAAAGCTAGCTGCTGAAAAACAAGCTTTAATATCTGCAAATTCATCGACACTAGCAGCAGTAAAATCTCAACTTGCTTCTTTAGGCACAGGTGCTGCAAAAAAGCTTCTCAAACTCAGTGACGAAGATCTTTATACTGCAACAAAAGATGATGCTAGATTCTCAAGCATATATACTTCTGCAGCTGGCATGCCTAACCTCACTGGTAACGCCTAACCTCAGTAATAACCAATAACTTCTGTTTAACAAACTTTAAAAGCTCCCTTTCGGGGGCTTTTTTATTGACCATGCGTTTAATCTCTGCCATAATACATACACATAATTTATAAGGGAATCATTCTCATGTCTAAACTCTGCCCTATTACTGGCAAAAAAGGCCTTTCTGGCAACAACGTTAGCCATGCCAACAACAAGTCAAAGCGTCGCTATCAACCGAACCTACAACAGGTTTCATTGATGAGTGAATCATTGGGTCGTTCTATCCGTATGCGCATGACAACACGCGGCCTTAAGACGGTTGAATTCCATGGTGGGATTGATGCGTTTTTGATCCGTTCATCCACACGTGGTTTGAATTCAGAACTTAAGAATTTAAAGAAAATTATTACAAGCCGCCAGGTTGTTACTGGGTAAGATGGATTAATCATATCCATTGTTATTTACCTTGCGAAGCACAGAAACAGATCCACGGTCAAGCCCCGTGGATGACACGGCGGGTGGAATATAAAAACTTACCACCTAACTTGCATAAGAACATGTATTTAGCAGTTTGTCATCCCCGGACTCCCGGCTCCGCCCTCGGGCTACGGCCGTGGCGAGTGATCCGGGGATCTAAAATACAAAATGTTTATATGAGTTGTGGATACAAATCAGCCCATTCGGGATTCATTTTTTCAATCAAAATTATTTTCCATTCTTTTGACCAGTGCTTTAAATTTTCATCTCTTTGAATTGCAAAGTGAACACCTTCATAACATTCAAAATAAACAAGCGTCTTAAGCTTATACTTTTTTGTAAATCCATCCTGCAACCCACTTTTATGTTCATAAACACGTCGCACAAGATCGTTAGTTACACCTATATAAAGTGTCCCTCTTAATTTATTTGTCATAATGTAAACAAAATACTGCATGTATAATTTTGATCGTTTTTAGATCCACGGGTCACTCGCCACGGCCGTAGCCCGAGGGCGGAGCCGGGAGCCCGTGGATGACATTTTTTTTAAGACCGTGGATGACATTTTTTTTATGCACGTAGATGACAGTTTTATAAGTCATGGATGCTCCATACTACCCAAACGATTGTCATCACCGGGCTCCCGGCTACGGCCGTGGCGAGTGACCCGGTGATCTCGGCTGTTTTTCCATAGCGTAACACGAAGAAATGACGCCCATCCCTATCACCCACGCCACATCGAAATAGCACCCATCCCAACAATTGCAGCAGTCTCTGCACGCAAAACAGTCCTTCCCAATGACACTTGTACAATTCCTGGTATACCTTTCACCAATTCAACTTCCCGACTCGAAAAACCGCCCTCAGGGCCAATAATAAACGTGCATGGCTTGCTTGAATCTTTATCAGCTAGCATGTGTGCAAAACTAGCCACATCCGCTCTCTCCAATGCAATATACGTCCCCTCGGCATAACAACCACCCCGCACCACAGCATCAAACGTCATAACTGGCAATAAAACCGGCACAGACAACCGCTCGGACTGCTGCGACGCCTGTTTCAATTGCCGCGCAACTTTATCTGCATGCACAGCATATTTCTGCGCAAAATCAGTCACCATGGGCTGCAAATGCGTCACACCAAGCTCTGTCGCTTTTTCAAACAAAAATGCCATGGCGTCATGCTTAAGCGGTGCATAGATAAGCCGTGTCATTGGCTCGACAACAGGCTCTCGCATCTGCCTCTGAATTGTGATTACACACGATGATTTTGTAACATCTGAAAGTACAGTAGACCATTCCCCCGCATGTTCGTTATACACATTCACAATGTCACCTACTTTAAGGCGCAGTACCCGCGTTAAATAATGCGATTCCTCCACCGGCAAAGCGATTGTCTTGCAGAGTTGTGTAAAATCAAGGTAAAGTCGTGTCATGCTAATAGCCCTGTTTGGATTTTAAATTCTATTTTAACTTGGTAGCCCTACCCCCGTCATGGCGAGCGACGCAGTTGCGTGGCCATCCAGAAATAGCTGGATCACCACGTCGTCTTTGACTCCTCGTGATGACGGTGATTTTCAGTAAATCACCCGAAAGACCTCATATGCATCACCTCAAACTATACCTCACACTGATCAGATTTGACAAACCAATTGGGCGCATCCTTCTCGCATGGCCGTGCCTCTGGGGCATTGCGCATGCCTACTATACAGCTGGTGCCCCTCTTTCCAGCTGCCTCACCTACAGCGCCCTTTTAATTGCCGGCGCCTTTTTGATGAGTGGCTTTGGCTGCGTCATCAACGACATCGCTGACAGAGATTTTGATCGGCAGGTTCAGCGCACAAAAACACGCCCGCTTGCTGCAGGTGCACTCAGCATCACGCAAGCCATAGCCTGTGCTGGCATTCTTGCAGCATTATCCCTTGTTGTTTTTTGGATAATACCACCCATTGCAAAGCTTTATGCAACCTTTGGAGCCGTTTTATTATTCATCTACCCATTTATGAAACGAATCACCTACTATCCACAAGTAGTATTAGGCTTGGCCTTTAATGCAGGAGTCCTTGTGGGGTATGCCTGCCTGGCAGGCCAAGCAACAGCAAGTATTTGGCGCCTTTATGCCTGCGGAGTCTTTTGGACAATCGCATACGATACCATTTATGCATTTCAAGACATCAGTGATGATGAAAAAATTGGCGTTAAATCAACAGCAATACGGTTTAAAAATTACCCTAAATTAATGGTTGGAATTTGTTATGGTTTGGGTTTCATATTTTTAACGTTAAGCAAAAGCGGCTTCAGCTTATCTGGTGTTTTGTATACGATATTTGCTGCATATACACTGGCTAACTGGAACCCTAATGATACGAATTCTGCTGGAAAGTATTTTAGATTACATGCATTATTTAGTGTTTTTGGGTTAGTTTAATAAAATTATTCCTTTTTCTCGCGCTTTACAGTCATGGCCGCCTGTCTCGGCGTAGCCTTGGCGAAGACGGAAGTCCCGAAGTTGCGTGGCCATCTAGACTGCCAATAGGAGATCACCGCGTCGGCTTCGCCTCCTCGAACTCTCGACCTGTCATCCCCGGAGATTCTCAACCTGTCTACCTCTCACCCGTCATTGCGAGCTTCGAAGAAGCCTGGCAATCTAGGCTGTTAATACAAAGATCACCACGTCGGCTTCGCCTCCTCCATCCTTCGCCCAAGGCTTCGGCCTGGCAGGCTGTGATGACAGCTACCAATACCTCCCCACACCACAAACACAAAAAAGCCGGCACAAAGGCCGGCTCCTTAACTAACTGATTAATAACAAGCTTAGAACTTGTAACCAACAGCCAATTCAACTTTGTGTTGTGTCATTTTCATTGAATGATTATAAAAATCACCATTAAAGTACCCACCATCATAACCTTTCATATTTTGTGATAAGTTAATCTTTGGTCCAAACAAGTAGCTATATTGTGCGCGCAAGAATGCTTTGCCCATATAAACTTCCATACCTAAACCAGGTGCAAAACTCATACCGCCCTTTGATGCTGTTTGTACGGCCTGTGAAGCACCTCTATTTGTTAAAGCTGTTGCAGTAGTACAAGCAGTTATCAACGATTGATTTGGGTTAACTGTTGCTTTCCATTTACCAAATTCAACGCCCAAGCGTGCATACATCAATGTATTTGGTGCAATCATAAAGCCAAGACGTGGTGCAAAACCCATGAAATTTGTACGTTTAACAGTTAATGTTCCAGCATTCGCTTGGTCTGTTTTTGGACCCGAAGCTGCATCACTAAGAACTGTTACTTTTGTTGAGTCAAATCCACCATAAATTTCACCACCAAATACCAAAGAACCTGTTTGGAAGTTATAGCCAGCAACAAGACCAAATATGCCTGCCATTTTACCAGCGTCAAGATTACGAGCCGTAGTTTCTTCAGCAGCCGTCCCTGTAAAGGTGCCTTGCCCTGCCAAAGCGCCAACAGCTACAGCATTATACTTCACATTCGTATTCGCAACACGAGCGCTTTCATCAAGACCTGCCATTTTACCAGCGTCAAGATTAAGAGCCGTAGTTTCTTCAGCAGCCGTCCCTGTAAAGGTGCCTTGCCTTGCCAAAGCGCCAACAGCTACAGCATTATACTTCACATTCGTATTCGCAACACCAGCGCTTGCACCAAGATACGCACCTTGCGCAACTTTACCAGCAGTAGCAGCTTGTGCAGTTGTTGACGCAGCTACAACAGCAGCAGTTACCAACATTGTGTTTAAAAACTTTTTCATTTTTTATCTTTCCATTGTTATAAACAATAGTAGATACCACGGTTCCCCGCAGTATCTAAATTAACTCTAAACCGATGTTGACGCGGGGTTGCCTGCCAACATCGTTGTATATCGTTCTGAATTAGAACTTGTAACCAACACCAACTTTGAAAGTTTGTTGAGTGATTTGGAATTTGTGATCTGCCCAAGTACCACCCCAGCTGTTGCTAGCATTTGTATCCGCTCTCACAGTGATCTTTGGCCCAAACAAATACGTATATTCAGCACGCAAGAACAAGTTCTTTGTAATGAATGCATCTAAACCAAGACCTGGAGCAAAGCTAATTCCGCTCTTGCTTTTAGAAGTAACTTTACCTCTCACAGATGACGCAGCATCATTTTGAGAGAATGTGTAAGATGCTGTCCACTTACCACCTTCAATACCTAATTTTGCATACAACATTGTGCTAGGTGTCACAAAGAAACCTAAACGTGGAGCCAAACCGTAGAAGCTTGTACGCTTAACAGATGCTTTACCAATTGGCCAGTTCTTGTTAGCAGTCACAGTATTAGTACCAGCATCATTATATGTCTCAAGCTTTGCTGAATCAAAACCACCATACACTTCACCACCGAAATACATAGTACCTACTTGCATGCCATAACCAGCAAACAAACCAAACAATGCGTTCATTTTTCCAGAATTACCATTCCATACTTGAGCATTTGATGATGACGATGAAATAGTACCGCTTGTATCAGAACCTGGACCACTGCTTGTTGCAGTTGAACCAACGTTAGAAAAGCCATACTTCACGTTTGTATTAGCCATACCAACGTTACCACCAAGGTAAGCACCAGTTTTTGATTCAACAGCGCCAGCAGCGAATGCATTAGCTGCAGTTAAAGCTGTAACAGCCAAAAGTGCACTTGTAAATTTCTTCATTATAAACTCCTAAAGATCTAAGTTGTGACGCACCATGCGTCGTTCTACATGTCCTTTTTGACATAAACAGACACCTTGTGAATACCCTAAACAAAAATAGATTGATCAATAATTAAATTGATGTTGTCAAAATGACACAATTAGTGAACAAAGCGTAAATATATTCGCCTTAAAAAGCCCGGGATAAAGAAAAGCACACAATTATTAAAAAAGTGTTAAATAATAATTCATAAACGAATAGAAATCATTGAAGGAGTCTTTTTTTGAATATCACATCCGAACTTTATGAACTTTATGCAACGGCTAAAACTGCCGGCAAACTCGACCTTGCATTTCGCATTTTAGCGTGCCTTGCTAAAATGAAACCTGAGGCGGTGTCCGTTGAAGCGTTGTCAAGTGAAGAGTTGACGTCAATTATTACGGAGTGCGAGGTGCTTACACCAAAAACGATAAAAGCCGCCCCAGATTCACAACCAAGCAGGAATGACAGAAAATTCCTCACGCGTGCCCGCACTCAAGCGAAAGCGCAGAAGGATCCACCCCCATAGACGACATCGCCATACGCCACTTTAGATCGGCACTTGTGGAAAACAATAACTCTGTCGTTGGGTGAACAATCAACCAATTATTTTCGGCAATTTCGCTGTCAAGTTGCCCTGGTGACCAATTCACGTATCCAAGCGCAACGATTTTACGGGCAGGCCCCTCGCCTCTACCCAGTGCCTTAAGAATTTCCAATGTCGACGTCACACCAACATGCCCATCTACAAACACCGTTGTATCAATATGATAATCCAAACTATGCAGCACAAAGCCACGGCTAATATCAACAGGCCCGCCATACACAATTGCCAGATCCGGGCAATTATAGCCTGCCTGAATATCCACTTGCTTTAATAAATCACGAAAGGCAAGTCCTGATAATGACTTATTTAGCATAAATCCCATCGTCCCATTCGAATCATTACCACATATATATATGACACTTTGGTGAAACCGTGAATCCTGCATATACGGCATCGCAACCAGCAGTTTTCCTGGCAAAATAAAAGCATCTAAAGCACTCATTTTTGTACGATTTTCTTTCAATAGTCTTAACCTTATTTTTTACTTATTTTTAGAGTATCATATAATTATTACAAAATGATTAATCCCCTCAATCTTTATAAGGCTTGAGTTTTTTTTATATAACATATATTATAGGTTTTGATTCTTTTAACGCACGGGTGTACTTATGTCGTTTTCCCACGACAGCGATCATGATTCCCTTTACATCAAAAAAATTAAAGAAATCCCCATGTTATCAAATGAGGAAGAGGTTACGTTAGCGCGTGCATGGCGTGACACAATGGACCGTCCTTCAGCTGAAAAATTAATCAACGCCCATTTACGACTCGTTACAAAAATTGCCGCTGGTTACCGCGGATATGGCCTTCCCTTAAGTGATCTTATCGCTGAAGGAAATATAGGTATGTTGCAAGCAATGAAGCATTATGATCCTGAAAAAGGATTTCGCTTATCAACATATGCGATGTGGTGGATTCGCGCCAGCATCCAAGAACACATCCTGCACAACTGGTCGATGATTAAGATCGGCACAACGTCTGCGCAGAAAAAATTATTTTTTAGCTTACGCAAAACAAGCGCCTCTATTCGCAAAGCGCACGACGATGACACACTCACTCCAGAAATCATTGCAGCGATTGCCACAAAATTAAATGTACGTGAGGACGAAGTTGTCCACATGAGCCAACGAATCAAAAAGGATCATTCACTCAATACCCCACTACATGCTGGCGAGGAAAATCAAACGGAATGGATCGAATGGCTTGTAGATGAACGCGATAATCAAGAAATTAACCTTATACAAAAAGACGAAATGGCGAAACGACGCACACTCTTTAATAGTGCAATGGAATGCCTTAATGATCGCGAGCGCAGCATTATTCAAACGCGGCGCCTCAGTGAACCGCCACTTACCCTTGATGAGGTTAGTGACAACTTAGGTATATCACGTGAACGTGTAAGGCAGATTGAAAACGCTGCTTTTGCTAAATTGCAAAAACATATCCGCATGTTACTTGACCCACATCCACATAATGTATAGGTAATTTTTGCCGCCTCGGTAAATCTTGCCTAGGTAATAACGCGACAGAAGATATCTTGCTCAAGTAATTCTATGCAAAATAGACGCCGTCCCCTTTTATTGTCTCCGTCTGCCTATCTTTTTTGTCATTCCCGTGAAGACGGGAATCCAGAACTTTTTTAATTTACATATGCAAACTAAGAGATATCAAAACGCTATTTTCCTGGATCCCCGCCTGCGCGGGGATGACAAAGGAAGAATGAACACAATTAACCCAAAGATCACAAAAATTTATCAAAATCATTATCTCCTCACACCACCTGAAGTTGGCACAACACTTGCATCGTAAGAGATGTCCGCACAAGTAGTTTAACCATTCACAGGAAGTGAGAATATTATGGGACTCGTAAGTATAAATACAAACGTCGATGCATTAAATGCAGGCCGTTTTTTCGATCAAAACATTTCAAACTTATCAAAGGCGAATGCTCAACTTGCATCCGGCCGCATTGACTCTGACGCGTCAGATGCACCTGCAGCTGCTGCCGTTGGCGCCAACTTAAGTTCAGCAATTTTAGCTCAAACACAAGCAGCGAGCAACGTTACACAGGCTTGCGCGCTTATTTCTCTTGCAGCAGGTTCATTGCAATCAATGTCACAAATTTTGCAGACCATGAAGGCACGTGCAACACAAGCAAACGCCGACACAATCGGACCATCACAACGTGCAATGCTTAATGAAGAATATCAAGCACTCTTAACGCAAGTTGACAATACAGCTAGAATTACATGGAATGGTGTTGCTCTATTTGCTGGTGGTAGCGGCGATAACACACGTCTTGGTGACAAAACCGCGACAGGCACTGGCGCTGCAACAACAAATATTAGCGAAACCTTTACACTTCATGGATTTATAGCCGGAAGCGTTGAATCCGTGAACGTTGACTCTTCTGGCCAGAATTCTGGCTTAATCAATCTTGTTGTTGGCGGTCAATCCTTTCAAGGAACAATTACACTAGGCACAACAGGAACAGCTCAGTTAACCAGCGTTACTGATCATTCAAATACGATCACTCTTAACATAACAGAGACTGGCCTTGCGACAACCGATGACATTCAAACAGAACTGAAATCACTATTCCAACTGGATATCGGCAGCCCAATTTCGATACGTTCCGCATCTACAGATTTATCCGCAAAATTAACAAGCACTGAAACTGGTGCAGCAACAGCACCTGGCATCTATGGTCTATCATATGGCTATAATAGCACAGCGGAGACAATCACCTATAAAATATCGAACGGCTTGCAAGTTTGGGAAAAGACATACGATGCTTTTGCTACATCAGATGCAGCTCTTGGTAAAAATGCACGCACTGTTGTGTTTGATAATGGATTCACAGTTAAAACCGCAGCTGACAGCGACGAAAGAAACCCAATGTCTGGTGTTGAAATTGTTAATGTGGACGCTGGAAATCAGGTAACAATGAATTTCCAAGTTGGCGATGTTTCTACAAACGTCATCGACATAGACTTTAATCCAGCGACAGTATTAGCATTAAATCTTACTGGAACGGTTATTTCCGAAAAGGCTTCGGCGGCATCTGCTGCTGATACAATTGATAGAGCACTCATCGAAGTCAGTAACATGATTGCAAAACTTGGTGGTACAAAAGCACAGCTTAACTTTACGGGCCAAAGCTTAGCACTGCAAATACAAAACGAACTCTACGCAAAAGCAACGTTTACGGATGCTGACATTACAACTGCTCTTGAGACTGCACAAGAATCAACAGCTTTGGTAAACATGTCATCAACCATTTTCCAGAACACACTTCAGCAACCAAAGAAACTCGCTGAACTTGTGCAAACGGTATGCGTTAAATAAGACAACTAGGGGATTGATGCACTTTTTGGATTAATCCCCTAATTTAACGACACAGAAAGAGCGATACAATGGCCGGTGGAGGAGTCGGAATTAGCGCAGCTTATGGCGCGTTAAAAACAGATAAAGAAACAGGTCGCACGCAGGTTGGCGCATTAATTGGCAACCTTGATCCAAACACTATCGCTGATAATGTCGTTGCAGTTAAATTAGAAAAAGCTGATACTTACAAAGATAAAGTAAAACTTAATGTCGACGAAAGAATTCCTCTAATTGAAAAAATGAGAGGAATAGCTGAAGCACTTGACGGCAGCCTTAAAAAACTCACGAATGACTTACGATCAAACGTTCTCGCAAGTGATTCAAGCATACCAAATGCACTAAATGCCAAACTATCACGATCTAAAGAATCAGATGGCGCTATTGTCTTATCAATCGACCCGATTGCAAAAGCATCAATCACAGACTACGACATCAATGTCACACAAAAAGCAGTGGCTGACAGTATTACATGTAATATTAAATTTACGAATCCTAATGATACTGTTGATTTTTCAGGCAATCTTGTTCTCAATAATCAAATCATTCCTATCACTGCGGGCACTTCAACGCTAAACACAATTATTAGCGCTATTAATAGCGCAACAGAATTTTCAAATGTCAAAGCAAGATCGCTCGATATAGGTGGCACAAAAGGGTACGTTCTCATTTTAGAAAGCACAAAACTTGCCGAGCCTATTAATTTTCTAGGAAATGCAGGAACAGATGCAGCTATTCTCGGCAATGCCGGCCTTAACATAACACCAACAGATCCTGCTAGCCTTGACGAAGATGATGCAGATCAAATCACGACTGCCTATACAAATATCAGTAAAACTGCAGCCCTTGGATTCTCAGGAAATCTTGTCATTAACAACCAAGCAATAACAATCTCGGCAACATCCACACTGAATTCGATCATGGACTCAATTAACTATATAAGTGATAAATCAAACGTGACAGCTAGCATCTCTGCTGGACCAAATTACGCCCTTGTCCTCACTAGCACTGAAACAGGTGTGCCTATTAAATTTGACACCCTCACAACAGATACAAGCCTTAAAGGTGACAGCGACGCACTTGTGCCGCTAGCAAACACTGATGCCTCTGCCCTAATTGGTGAAGATTCCATCGCAATAAAAGACAAAATTACCAGCACATATACAACAACAGACCCAGCTACAGCTGCTAATTTTTCAGGAAATTTACTCATCAATAATCAACTTATAAAAATTACAGCCAGCTCTTCTTTAAATGCAATTCGCGACGCAATTAATACTGTCAGCAAGGAGTCAAGAGTAATAGCAAGCGTAACTACTGGCGAAGATGGCGTCTCTCAACTTGTCATTGAGGGAATACAAGCCGGTGTCCCCATTGATTTTGTTGGAAAAAAAACAGATGACATCCTTCGAGGCGCAGGAAATCTTATCACTTCAACAACAAATACAGATATGGATTCGCTTATTGCTAAGCTATCTATCAATGGAACGAGCATTGAAAGACCCGACAACATTATTTCAGACGCAATTACTGGCGTTCGCATCACCATTGATAAAGTCTCCACTAAACACACAGTGTTTGCTATTGATTACGATAAAAAACAAGCTTTTGACGCCATCAATGAGTTTATTACAAACTATAACCTTCTTGTTGACGCAGTTGACGAACAAAGAAAAATGGCGCCTGACGGACAAACACCTGACGAAAAATCTATTTTATATGGCGAAGATATTCTGAATAGCATTGATAGCTTATTGCGTCATGCAACAAATGTCGCCGTCCTTGGTGCAGGAAGTAAGGATTATAAAAGCCTCGCAGATATTGGCATTATGATGAGTTCTAGTGATTCTGGAGAAAGTAAAAATGGAATAAGCGGAAAATTAACGATAAATGCTGCTGTTCTGCAAGAAAGAATTCTTAATGATGATTTCGATAAAATTATAAAATTATTCGGTAATTTTGCACAATCAAGCAACCCTCAATTTTATGCAGTAGGCATGCCAGAAACATTTACAGATGACATGGCCGGAAAGCCAATTAAAGTTACCTACACACATATTGGCGCCACGTCAACAGATAGCGCATTTGCAGCAAATTTCACCGTTCCAGAACCTACAGAAAAATTAGATTATGCTGTCGCTGGCCAGACAGTATCACTTACATATGCATGCAATGATGACGGCACATATTCAGCAACAATAACGGGAAGCGGCCTAAAGGATGTGCAAGATAATCCCATTACAGCCGAAAAATTAACAGCAACAGCTGTGCTTAGCAATTCAAACAAAACATTCACCTTTCCAGATGATTCAATCTATGCAGGACTTATTATAAATTTCAAAGATGACGCAACAGCGCCAACATATGGATCACCCCTAACAACAACACTGACTCTACCTCAATTCACAGCAACACTTTCTATGGATGGCAAAGAAGATGTCGTTATTAATAATGTACGAGACGATTATATCGTAGCGCCAAAAGACTCAATTTACGAAGGCCTCAAATTGAGCTACGTCGTTACAGGTAAATACAAGGCACTTACCTTGGGCCAATCAATGCAAACGACATTAACGCTAACAGAAGGTATCGCTGTTGGTTTTGATAAAGCATTGGCTGCCGCCACATACAGACATAATCCCAAAAAAAAGGAAGTTCCGACAAGCGCATTTGACGTTTCAATTCAAACTCTTTTAGAAGAAAACAAAAGCAACGAAGATCGCATCAAAGAAATTATTGACGATGCGGAAAGAGTCAGAGAACGTTCAGAACGTGGCAGACAAAGACTCTATCAAAAAGCACACAAAACGGAGGCTATCTCCCAAATGCTAGCCGCAGAACTTGCCTCACATTACGGTTGATAAAACAAATTAATTGATAACATCAAGAAAGTTTATATATGTACAACAATACACCCGCTGCTTATCGCCATAATCCACTTATGGATAGCACATCAAAACAAATCTCGTTTCTTTTTGGGCGTATTGTTCATTTCATTGAAGAAGGCGATCGCCTTCGAAATGAACAGCAATATCAAGAATTTGCCTATCAAAATCAACGTGCCATTTCGACCATACACGGATTATCATCCTTTCTTCAAAGCGAACTGGCGCAAAGCTTATCTGTGATCTGGGATACGTATTTCTTATTTCTTTTACGCGATATTAATACGCATATGATTGAACCAGACCCCATTTTATTCAACAAACTATGTGCCAACCTCCGTCATATGGAACAACTTTTGAAAAATGTAGATATTCAAAACCATATTATTATTGATCCAAGCAACATCGTTGAACACGAAGCGAATGACAATCTCAGCGCGCCCATAAATCAGAATCAATCAGCGCAAACTGACATCAATATTTCAGTTTAATCAAAGAAAGAAAAAATGGTGGGCCCTGCAGGACTCGAACCTGCGACATCTCCGTTATGAGCGGAGGGTTCTAACCAACTGAACTAAAGGCCCATAATCTGCGTAAGCGTTGGTTATGCTCAAAAAAATCATGCAGATAATGATTAAACGTACTCAATTCAAAGAAATGAGTCAAGAAATTAAACGTCTTCA
>CAIOTO010000019.1 GCA_903861255.1 uncultured Alphaproteobacteria bacterium
GGAAACATTGTTTCCAATACATGCCAATCTTCATTGAGTCCTGCATTAATCATTACAAAATCACTATATATTTAATTTTATATTTATCAGATTAACATAATTGACTCCACCTAGCCAACTCTTAGGTTAGCGCTTATGGGGTGATGCCCCCTCCGACTTGAGGTGTTAATGTGCCAGAACCAAGGTTTGATCCATTGCCAATATTTACTTTTGATGAAATATTAACTGCTCCACTAAAGCCTGAGTTGCTGGCTGTGACATATGTTATATAGGTTGCATTGCCGCTGGTGAAATTGAGTGTGCCAGCACCAGTAAGAGCGCCAGACCCAAGATAAACAGAACCAACGTTGTTATGCAATGTAGATGCACCAGCAATGGAAATGCCAGAGTTGGTAAGTGTTGTGGTCCCAGCCCCTCCACTTGAAAAGTTGAGTGTCGAGTTGGTAAGGCTAAGCGCACCGCTGCCAAGATTTTTTTCAGCATCTAAGTTGATCGTTGAAGAGGATGCACTGATAGGATTTGTTAAGCCACTGCTTGAATTATTTAGAATTGCACTTGATGTGAGTGACAGTGTGCCTGAGCCAAGAACCGCGCTGGATCCTAGGTATAGTGTTGAATTTTCAACGTTCAGAGTTCCAGAAAGCCCTGAATTTGTCCTATTAATAGTAGTTGTGCCACCTGTTAGTTTTAATGTAGTGCTGCTTGCATTTGAAAGAGCGCTGCCAAGTGTGGTTGTCCCTGTGGTGTTAATTGCACTGATGCCCGTAGAGCTTATAGGGTAAATAAGCGTCATGCCGTTAGCAAGCTGGAGTGTGCCTGCTGTGAGGGTTATGGCTGCTGATGGAGTTGGTGCTGAATCAAATGATGCGCTTGAGCCTAAACTAAGCGTTGAGCCAGATCCAACGGCAAGGGTCCCTAAGAAATTAGGATTAGCTGCAGTGATTGCTGTGGTGCCTGCACCTGTGATGTTGAGCGTGGTGGTAGATGCGCCGGCGAGTGTATTTGCTGTGCCTAGTGTTGTTGTTCCACTTGAAGTTGAGATTGATGACGAGCCAACAACGTTAATGGGGGTGGTTATTGATCGATCGCCTGCGTTGCTAATCGTGCCATTGATAAGGGTGATGTAGTTGTAATTGCCAATTAGTGATGTCGCTGTTTCAGAGCTGCTCGTGATAATGCGACGTTTGGTTGTTCCTGCTGTTGTTTGGTCGGCACCTATACTTATAGGAGAAGCGATCGTTGATATTAACGAAATTACTTTTGTGCTTGTATTTAAGTCAATGTCAAATACAAGGCCCGCTTGCGGCGTCCATGTAAGCGTATTAACATTTCCTGTTAATGTGCCGCCTGCAGTGATTATTTGGTGTGTAGCAGAAGTGTACGCAGCTACATCACTATCCATTAATATATCAACAATAAAATCTGTCCCTAGATTTGCATTTCCGGTAACAATAATCTTATTCGCAGCGGTAGAGTTCATTTCCACTTGATAATGTGTCGTGCCTGTAGCATTTAGGCTGGCATACGTGCTGGTTCCAACAGAGTTTCCAGGCTTAAGTGTTGCGCCATTTACAGTAACAGCGCCAATGCTGCCTGAGCCACCGATTGTTGATCCTGCACCAGCTGCGATGGATGTCTTGCTCATATCGCCATTAAATGTAGCTTTTACACCTGTCGCAGCAACTGTTCCTTCGTAGTCAGGGCTGTCTCCCTCGAATTTTACAGTGCTTCCAGAAGCAGCACTTGATAAGTTGAGGTTGCCCCCTGCTATTTCCCCGGAAAATTCAACAGTGGAGTTAGCAGCTGCCTGTATATTTGCTGAGCCACCAGCGGCAATTTCAAGTTTAGTAGCAATTGCTGTTGTGACAGGCGCTTCTGGTGTGCCAGCTGTTGATGCAATGACTGTTCCATTGCCTGCATTTATTGATCCTGTGACACTTTCGAGCGTTGATAGGTCAACTGGGGCTCCGCTAGTAAGAATTTGATCAACACCTGCAAATGTAAATGCTAGGCCTGTGGAGGTTTGGTGAGCAGTTACATTGAGCTCAAGATAGTCAGCTCCTGCTGCTGCAGTTGTAATAACGATTCCGCTTGGTAGCGCATTACCTGTTCCGTATCCCCATGCGTATTCTGAAGCTCCTGGTGCCCATGAAATTGCCGTGTGCGTAACTGTGCCTGCTGATGAATAATAGCCAGGTGTCGGTGTAATATAAAGCGTGCCTGTAGAGGGATTGAACGCACCGGTGATAGCGACTTTATCGCCAGCAGTAGGGCTGAAGTATAGCCAAGTTCGTCCAGGTGATTCGTGTGTGTAATCACCAGTCACATGCATTGTGGTTCCTATGGGTAAAGATGGTTCACCTACAAAGGATGTGACGCCATTATTGCCTGGTGATACTATTCCAGTATTGCTTACGTTGCCGACGACTGTGCCTGAACCACGAAGAACGCCGTTCGGATTTACGGTGAAAGACTTTCCAGTGGACCCAATTTGGCCCATATTGTAAAAAGTTGCAGCTGTTTGTTCTGCGTTTCCACTACTATCAACCTTTTGACCAATGACGGTTGCGCCTGCGTAGGTATGATTTGCAGTTGATACAATAGGTATGTTGCTTGTAACCCACAGTTCTTTATCAGGATGTGAGTGAGGGTTGGTCGGATCGTTCGAAATAGCGCTATCGAGGGGATATATAGTGTTGCCACCACCTGTAGTTACGTTAAGTACGCCTTTTTGTGCAGCTGTTGCAGATCCAATTAAAGCAACAGAAGAAAGTGCACAGAGGACTTTATGTGATAATTTATTTCTGTCAAAAGGCATAAAAGATGCGTTTGCTAGTAAAGCAAGGCGCATCTTTCTAATATTCATGTTTGTTAGTTGCATGAGTATCTGCCAACTTCCGTTAATAGGAGAATACAATTTCATCCTATTTTACTAAAATTTTAGACAGTTTTTCAAAAAAAAGCAATCTTAAAATCAAGTTGTGACTAAGTAAAATTATAAAAGAATGTATTTTTAAAATAGTTAGATCTCGTTAACCAAATGTTAATAAACATTGATTTACTATTCATATTTGACATAGGACATGCCTTGTTTTTCGTGCTAAAGTGTATCGAAAAGTATGAAAATGAATGTAAATGATGAACGAGAATGCTAAAACTGGCGTGACTAAAAAGACGCAGTACGTCGTTAGTAATTGGAAGATGAATGGTACAGTGGCGTTGCTTAATGAGGCCATTGCGATTTGGCAAAAAGCGGCATCACACGTGAATTGGATTTTTTGTCCATCTGCGACGTTGATTTCATATACAAAAACACATTTTCCAGATGTAATACTTGGTGGACAAAATTGCAGTGCAAAGACGTCAGGTGCATTCACAGGCGATATAAGTGCAGATCAGCTTGTTGATGTGGGGGGTACTTATGTAATCGTAGGTCATTCAGAATGCCGTCAGAATCATCATGATACGAATGCAGATGTGGCAGCAAAAGCAGTCGCAGCACAGCAAGCCGGATTGATTCCGATTATCTGTATTGGTGAATCAGAGGCGACCTATATCGCAGGGCAAACGTTGGCTTATCTAAAACAGCAGGTGGATGAATCATTGGTGAGTGTTCAAGGTGAATTTTTACTTGCGTATGAACCTATTTGGGCGATTGGAACGGGTAAAACGGCGACACTTGACGATATAGCCGGCGTTCATTCTTTTTTGCGTGAGCAATTGCCGACAACGCCGTTGCTGTATGGTGGGTCAGTCAGCGCGGATAATGCGCGTGCGATTTTAGCTGTTGATAATGTCGATGGTGTCTTGGTTGGTGGCGCCAGTTTAAAAGTGGCTGATTTTAGGACTATTTTAACGTCTGCTGATAAAAATGTCGGATAATCTAATGCCAACAAAAGAATCAACAGAATCAATAAATCATTATGAACAGGTTTTAAAATATTGGTCTGTCATTGAAACGTTGAATCCACAAAGCGTACCTAAAAATAATGCGCTGGATGACAATGTGCGCACATACGTGGTCAACAATGAAAATGATCTATTGCCATGGCATGCGGAGCATAAGCATCAAACAATTCCTGTTGTTGAGCGAAATAGATGGGTATACACATTATACGCAGGGGATTCATCCTTAGAGGATTCCTTTGCAACATTGATGAAAACGTTTAAGTCACGTGCGAAGGCATATGCGGGTGTTTCGAAAGAAGTTTTTAGCCTGTTTAGTGTTGCGGTTGATCATTTTGGTCGTTTGCAATCTGACTCAGCTATTGTGTCATCATATGCATGGGCGCTTGGGATTGTTGAGGCGTACGGGGCTGAAAGTTATTCCCGCCTTGATGGTTTTCATGATGCTGAGGAGGCCATTGCGCGCGAGCTGAAAGATTTTCTATCCACAACCTTTTCATCCAGTAGCCTTGTAACGCCCGAGACAAATTCTGAACGACGCATGACGCCTGAAATTGTAGAGCCAGTAACGATGGCACAGTTGTTTAGCTTGTATGATTTTATGTGCGACAAGCTAGGTTTGCAGCGTTTTAAAGAGAGTCGAACATTGACGGTTAGAGCGCAATTGCTGTCTGAAGAGTCTGGCTATCCTGAATCATCAGGGATTTTAAATAGTTTCTTTTTGGATGACTTGACGCGCCTACAGGAAGAGGCAGTAGTGCATAATCTATCCGAAGCCGCAAAGCAGTATTTAACCGATGAAATTGACTATGATGAACGCGTTGATATAAGACAAACCAGTTCGGCTTTTATGGATGTGTTTGCACCAACGCAGTATCCTAAGGGTTGCTGGCCAAACAAGGGCGGGCATTCGCTGGTGTTTAGTCAGCAATTCGCGGTGAATTCCTTTTTTAAAGCACGCACAACTGAAGATGGTTTGTTTTCAGTGAATGGCCCGCCGGGCACAGGTAAAACGACGCTATTGCGCGATGTGATTGCCAGTATTATTGTGGGGCGCGCCTGTTGTTTGGCAGATTTTAAGGCGCCAGGTGATGCGTTTAAACGAACAATTGTGAAAAAGTCTGACGGCAAGGAGTCGCTTGTTTATCAGCTTGAAAAATCGCTCCATGGGTTTGAAATTGTTGTAGCGTCTAGTAACAATGCGGCGGTTGAAAATATCACGCTTGAGATACCCGGGATTGATGCTGTTGATTCATCCATATTGGGTGACGCTGATTATTTTAGGCCTTGGGCAGAACGTTTGCTAAAAGAAAAAGCGTGGGGGTTGATTGCTGCACGTTTGGGTAATAAATATAATCGCGACGCATTCATTAAAGATTTCTGGCTTGATGTTGTTGTGCAAGAAGATTCTTATGTGAATTTGTCAAAGATGATTGCGGAAAAGAAAGATGATGGTAAGGGATTTGAAGGCTATTTAAGGGCGCATTCACTGACATCACTTACAGCAGCGGCAACTGATGAAGGCGCGGACGGTCAAACGACAAATCAATTAAAAGCTTGGAATGATGCGGTGGCGGCCTTTAGGCATGCGCTTGAAAAGGAAAATCAACTTCGTCAAGTACGTCAAGACGTATATACCATTTACAAAGAAATGATCCCTTTAAAAAGGGAGCTTGCTGCGATTGAACGCGCAATGGCTGGTGGCGTTGATCAGAAAACAGCCACCGAATTACATGATAAATTAGCAGGAATCCGTAAAGCTATTCTGGATCATGAACAGAAAATACCCGCTGATTTTGATAAAAGCATTGTCCCAGATTTTTTGAAACAGAGTCGACCTCATATTGAAACGCAAGAGCAATCATCACCATGGATGGATGCCGCGTGGTACCAGGCGCGAGTGAATGTATTCTTGGCCGCACTTAATTTGCACCGCACATTTGTGCTTTCGAATGCGCGTATTTTTCGTATGAATTTGAAACAGTTCATGTTCATGCTTGCTGGCGACGGATCGCTAGGGGATGAGGCTCAACATTTGTGGGGTACACTGTTTTTGCTGATCCCGGTTATATCTACGACATTCGCATCGTTTGCACGGCTATTTACCGATATGGACAAAGCAAGCCTTGGCTGGGTGTTGATTGACGAGGCCGGGCAAGCATTGCCGCAAGCAGCGATTGGTAGCCTGTGGCGTGCAAAGCGTGCGTTATTGGTAGGTGATCCGCTTCAGCTTGAGCCAGTGATTATTCTGGATGAAAAAATTCAAACGACGATGGCGAGTTTTGCTCACATTGCTAAAAAATGGGTGCCTGGTTTTAACTCAGCGCAAGAGCTGGCTGATCGGGTAGGGCGCCTTGGCACCGATGTGGATGATACGTGGGTTGGTGTGCCGCTAAGGGTGCACCGTCGGTGTGATGCGTTGATGTTCCAGATATCGAATGCCATGGCATATGACAATATGATGGTGTTTGGAACGCCTAAGCGGGCTGAGCTGACATTGCCGGCATCGCAGTGGTTCCATGTAGATAGTAGCTATTCTAAAGGTAATTGGATCGAAGAAGAGGGGCATATTTTAGAGACGTTGTTGACTAGCTTGGAAAAGGCTGATGTCGATATGAGAGATGTGTTTCTAATTTCGCCCTTTACGGATGTGATTTACAACACTCGCGGCCTTAGAAAACGGTACGGCATCAAGTCGGGCACGATTCATTCGGTGCAAGGTAAAGAAAATCAGATTGTGATTTTGGTGTTGGGTGGCAGGCCGCAAGTGCTGGGTGCACGCCTATGGGCAACCCGAAGGCCGAATTTGTTGAATGTGGCTGTAACGCGTGCAAAGCGACGGTTGTATGTGATTGGGAATAAACGTTTGTGGTCGCAGCTGCCAAATGCGCGGGTGATTGCGCGTGTGTTGAATGAAGCAACTCGAGATAAATAAACGACAGATTAAAACGCTCTGCCGTTTCTTGTTAATATTATTAAACCACCGGCCTATCCCACAAGGATGAAAGTGCCTCAAGTTCAATGATCGCTGTCGGTAGATGATTTAACAGATCTCTATGCTTAAACCAATCAGGTCGTTGAAATGCTATAACGCTTTCATCACGTAAGGTTATAGTCCAGTTTTGAGTGTCACGATTATCAAATGGTGACACAGCTAATGGATCTGCTGGGTATAGAAAATCCGCATCTGCATATCCTTTTCTATCCCCATTCTTATGTTCTGTTCTGTGTTTTGTATCGCCAACCCAAATATAGTTACTTAAGCCTGATCTTTCAAAAGTCCTAAGCATAATACCTCGCATTTCATATGCTGGATTCGTAACCATATATGATTTCGGCCCATAAATATGTTGTGATACTTTTGCAGAAAAGGCATGTAATTCCATAGCGAGACTAATATGAGGACGTTCTTTATTTAGAAAGTATTCATAGTTACGGGAAATTCCCATATGTGTTGTAATCGGCGATTTTTCATTCAAAAAGACAGAGAACGTCATTTCAATATCCGAATCACTTATTTGCGATGCGCGGAATTGTCTTCCTTTTTCCTCATGCTCACTATATTCCTCACGCTTGTCCGCTGGCCAGTCTGATTCATTCCATGGAATATCATCACGGTACCCAGGATCTGGAAAGGGGGTTGGGTTTTTACGTGTAGCATAGGCAATCCAAATGTCAGATCTTAATGCTGGCAGTAACTCGAGCGATACCTTAAAAGAGCCTATCCCATCACCAACTGATACTGTTTTCTTATTGCCACTGCCGTCATTTCGGTCAGCTATTGCGCCAGATCGAAGTGTTTGTCGATGCTGTTCTGCATTATAGTTAATCCAAAATTCATGGTTTTTAGGCGTTAGTTTTTCTA
>CAIOTO010000020.1 GCA_903861255.1 uncultured Alphaproteobacteria bacterium
CAAAAGAATACTTTTTTTAAGCGGAACCCTCATTGCATTTCAAGTTGACTCACACGGAGCAATTACCGCAAGCAATGCTGAATCGTCCCGCGCCACCACTGAATCTTTGGCTAAAGCAAATGAAAAAACAGAAGTTTCAGAAAAATATGGGCCAGCAGAAATCGTCAGCACGAATTCAAAAGAAGATATTGGTGCGCTTGCAAAATTAAAGACAGCAGATGATCACCGAAATAAACGCACTAATTTGGGCGATAAAGATGCTGCAGAAGAAGCAACGCGCCTATACAAAGAAGTCATGGATAATAAGGCCGTTAGTCCTGATGTGCGTGCACGTGCAAAAATTAATTATGCCCATATATATGCGCCTAAATTCTATATAGATTATTCTCTCAAGAAAAAAGACAGCAACAGAGAATCTTTGCGTCTTTTAAATGAAGTTATCCATGAAGCTAATATATCTGCTGACTTCAAAGGTTGGGCTAAAAGACATTTATCGAAACTGTATCTCAGTAATAATTTTGATCTAACACCTGCTGAGGCCAACAAAAAGTCAGTATCTTTGCTTGAAGATGTCTGTAAAGACCCTGGTGTCAGCCCTGAAACCAGTGGTCGCACAAAAATTGAACTTGCTAAGCGATATCTGACTAAAAATTTAACAACGTTAAAAGATTTAGGCATTACGGCAGAGGAAGGGAAAACAAAAGCTATATCCCTTTTCAATGAGGTCATTAACGATGCAAAGGCACGCCCTGATTTGCGTGTAGAGGCGAAACTTGCATTAGCTGATAATTCATCAGTTGAGGGTGATTTTAATGATGAAAAAACATTGGCTTTGTATAAAGAGGTCATTGCAGATAAAGCCATTTCAAACATCATGCGCGCAGAAACTAAATTAAAACTTGCTGAAAAATATACGTCTGCTTATGGCAATAATTTTAATTTGAAAAAATGTGATGCTGCAAAAATTGCAATTGATCTCATGCAGGAAGTAGTGGATGACAAAACACTCCCACTAAAAGAGCGCTTAGAATATAAAATACGCTTAAGGAGTTTTTACTTAGATAAAAGCTATCTTTCACCAAGTGAATCTGCTGCAAAATCATTAGAACTTACGCGTGACGCAGTAGAGGAAAGCCGTGCTGATGCGAAAGAATACTTCAAGTACAGAAAGTTGCTTGCACTTAACTATTCATACAATGTCTTTCACCAAAAGCAAGAAGATGCCACGAAAGAGGCGAAAAAGATATTCATAGAATTGCTTGCAGACGCAACTTTATCTGTTGAAGATAAAATCGACATCCGCCTTCAGCTAGAAAACCTCTACCTAAGAGCGTGGTGGAATTTCAGTCCAATAGATGGAAAAGACGTCAAAACAGCAACAATGGCATTATACACTGAAATTTTAGCGTATCCTGATCTTAAACAAGAAAAATGGTTTGATGTTAAATGCAGAATGGCTGATATGTATCTAAAAAATACAGAAGCCTTGAATATGAAAAAAAGTGACGGAAAAGGTGAAGGGCTGCGCCTTTATAATGAGTTATTCGAAGATAAGAAGCTAACCCTAGAGCAAAAGAAAAAGATTAAAAATCTGATCAGAAAACTTGAGAGGGAAAAGTCATAGCGCAAGAGCGTGACATTGGTGGATGGTGATTACTTTCCCGTCGATATAATCAGATGATGTGAATTTGGTTGAGGGTTATTTTAAATCAGGTTAAAATGCCTGGAATTAAAATTGTCTAATTCACAAAAGTAAAAGGATCTACATATGAAAAAAAGTCAAATAGCCGCACTCGTTGCAACAGTTGCCATTTTATCTGCATGCGGCGCTGGTCGTGTTATGGTCATGGAGCCTGTAAAAATCAGCCAACCTGTTACAGGCGTGACAATCGAACGCGATCAATCAACAGTTGATGTGCCAACAGAAATAACGGATAAATTCGAAACGCATCTACGTGAAAAATTAAATGAAGCCGGATTTAAGGATAACAAGGATTTGACCTTGCATTATCGTTTTATTCAAGTCAATGAAGGTAGCCGATTTGCGCGTTGGTTCACAGCTGGCTTAGGTAATGCAGGCGAGGGAACATTAACGACTGAAATTAAATACCTCGATTCAAATCGTCAAGAAGTTGGCAAAGTGCAAGCTGAAGGTAAGATTGGCAGCGGCGCATTTGGTGGCGGATTTGATAATGCAATTGAATCATCAATTGAAGAAATCGTTGGATATACAAAGCAAATTACGAGCAAGAAGTAAGTCAAAGCACTCACTGTTCTCTATTTTTATCACTCACAGGTTTTTTGAAAGATCTATAAAAAGAAGCCTGTGATGATAATGCAATTTATGCATACCCCATCTTG